>JAYEMC010000450.1:0-1664 GCA_034717935.1 Pseudomonadota bacterium
TCAGCCTCGCGAGTTTATCAGCACGATCCTGATCTGTAACAATTTTGTTAATGTCGCCGCCTCGGCCCTGGCAACCCGAATATGTATCGGGCTCTGGGGCGAAAATGGAGTCATCATCGCCACTTTTGCGGTCACCATAATTCTCTTGGTCGGCGCCGAAATCACGCCCAAAACCTACGCCGCAGCCCACCCTGAAAAAATCACCCTCAGAGCAGCCCTGCCCCTGCACCTGTTAATTACCATTTTAAAACCGATAAATCGTTTTCTGGCCCTCGCTGTAAACCTCTTACTACGTTTAATGGGCCTACCCGGACGGACACCAAGCCAGACCCTCTCCGAAGAAGAGATCAAAAGTGTCATTATGACCGGCAGACAAGAGGGCTTACTTAGAGAGAGCGAAAGTTCAATGATCAGCAATGTTCTCGATATCGACAAAACCAGAGCCCGAAGAGTTATGCTGCCCCGCGCCCAGATCATTTCTCTGGCTCTCGATTCATCCCTGAAAAAGATCAACGAAGTCATCAAAAAACATGGCTTTTCCCGCTACCCGGTCTACGACAACAACCGCGAGAACATTATCGGCATCCTTCATATCAAAGACCTTTTTCGCTCTACGAGAAAACCTTTCTCACTGCGCCCACTGCTCAGATCGGCTCACTTCTTTCCGGAAACTGCGACCCTGGATGACCTTTTAGAAAAATTTCGCCAACAGCGCATCAGTCTGGGCATTATTGTCGATGAATATGGCGGCATTGAAGGGATTTTGAGCCGTGATGATATCGTTAGCGAGATCGTCGGCCATTTAGCCGATGAGACCGACCACAGATCCCCTTCGACAATTACCACCCTGAAAAAGAATACCTACTTGATCCCCGGCACCCTTTCACTTAGAAAAATAGAGCAGGCAATCCCGGAACTTAAATTTCCTCGAGATACGGAGTATGATCATCTGGCCGGTCTGATTCTGGCTCACTTGGGCCACATCCCCAAACAAGGAGCCATCATCCACCTCGACAACCTGGATCTTGAAGTCGCAAAAACCGCCCACAACCGCATTGTTATGGTTAAAGCTACATTGCCCTGCACATCTTTTACTAATCCTGAAAGATGGAACAATAACCTTAATTAAATCTTGACAATTGTCGACAATAGGCGTAAGTGGGAACCGCTCTGCAATAATAGATATACATCTATACAAACATTATACACTCACACTTTGAAATTATAAGGAGAAAACCAATGAAAAAAAGTGATGTAGTAATTATCGGAGGTTCGGCGGCCGGATTGATGGCAGCTGTAACCCTGAGAAAAAGATCCCCTGAAAAATCCGTTACCGTTATCAGAAATGTTGTTAAAACCCCGGTGCCCTGTGGCATTCCCTATATCTATGGCATCATGGGCCAGGTTGAAAAAGACTTGATCCCGGATCAGATGGCAATTGATCTTGGAATCGAGATTCTGCAACAAGAGGTCACAGATGTCAATCGCGCTAAAAAAGAGGTTGTGTTTGCCGATAGCGGGCGAATCAGCTATGACAAACTAATTATCGGCACCGGCTCAAAACCTTTCGTACCGCCCCTGCCCGGCATTGACAAAACCAATGTCTTCACGATCAGTAAAGACCCGGTTCAGTTGCAGCAGATTTATACAGCTCTGGAGCCAGC
>JAYEMC010000451.1:0-8754 GCA_034717935.1 Pseudomonadota bacterium
CTTTCTTTTGGGTCACAACGTGCTGCTCGAAGAGTCAACCGGTTTCAGTCTCTTTGTCTTTCCCGAGATGGTGGCTGACGTTTTGACTCTGCTGGTCATTCTGGGCGGGGTGTTTTTCTTTTTGCGGCGGGTTTTGGTGCGCCGGGTAAGGGCCATCACCTCACTTTATGACTATATTATTTTGGCGATCGTCGTCGCTCCTTTTGTTACCGGTTACATGGCCACGCAGCAATGGCTCGATTATGATACCATTCTGATTCTCCATATTCTGGCCGGTGAATTGATGTTGATGGCGATTCCTTTTACTAAACTCAAACATGGACTCCTTCTGTTCCTCTATCGCTATCTGATGAACTATGAGCATTGTTTGGGATCCGGAACCAGAGTCTGGTCCTATAACCAAGCCAAATAAGGAGAAGGTCAATGTCTGATCAAGAGAAGAGCGCCGTGGACAGGGCTGAAATCGCAAAGATGCTCGAGAAGAAAGCGCCTGAGATGAAGCGTATCTTAAGTTACTGTGTTCATTGCAGTATCTGTGCTGAAAGCTGTTTTTTGTATATGTCACATGATGGTGACCCTCAATATATGCCCTCTTACAAGGTAATTAACTCACTCGGTAAGCTTTACAAGAAAAAAGGTAATGTTGACCGCGAATTCCTCGAAGGAATCAAAGGGATGGTGTGGAATAACTGTGTCCTTTGCCATCGTTGTTACTGTCCGATCGGGATCGACATTCCGAGGATGATAGATTTTACGCGGAGTATCTGTCGCTCTCAGGATGTCTTTCCCAAACTTGACGAAGGCGAAAGCTGGTTATAACGGCAAAGGAGAAGGGTTCAATGAAAAAAAAGAGCTTAATAATAGTACTGGTTGGAGTCGTGCTGGCTGCGGTCTGGGTTACCGCAAGCTGGGCTCAGCCGGAAAAGATAATCTTAAATAATGTTGCAGCGTTTAAACATCTAAAACGCGCCCCGGTGACTTTTCCGCATGAACTTCATTGCGATAGTCTGGAGTGCCTTGATTGTCACCATCGCTATGAGAAAGGTGAGAATGTTCTCGATGAAGACAGCCTGGAAGAGGGTAATGCCGATATTCGCTGTGCCTCTTGTCACACTTGGGAAGCTAAGGTTCAGTTACGTTCGGCTTTTCACCTGATGTGTACCGGCTGTCACACCAAGAATGCAAAAAAAGGTGCTAAAACCGGCCCGCGCACTTGCGGCGGCTGTCATGTTATCACTAAGTAATCAGATAATTTTTATCTATACACTAATAGCTAATAGCGAATAGCGGAGAGAAAAATGATTATAGCTGAGAGAAAGCCCTTTGAAGAGATCAAGGAGATGGTCAAGGGTTACAAAAATATATTAAATGTTGGTTGTGGTGGTTGTACTTCGATCTGTTTGGCTGGTGGCCAGAAAGAGGTCAATCAGTTGAATGCGGAACTCAAAAAAGAGAATCCCGAGCTCAATATTGACAGTTTGGTTATTGAGCGTCAATGTAATTACGATTTTTTTGTCGATCTTGATGAAAAAGCTCCCAAATATGACGCTATCTTGTCGATGGCTTGCGGCGCCGGAGTCCAGTTTGTTTCTGAACGTTATACCTCGATTCCGGTTTTCCCGGCTCTTAATACGGTTTTTTGCGGGGTTGATCGCAATGTCGGTTGGTTTGAAGAAAACTGTCGTACCTGCGGCGAGTGTGTCTTGGGTGAAACTGCGGGTATCTGCCCGGTTACCCGGTGTGCAAAAGGGATCTTTAACGGCCCTTGCGGTGGCACCCGGATTGACGGAAGTTGCGAAGTCGACCCGGATACTCCTTGTGCCTGGACTGACATTTTTAATCGTCTGACCGAGCAGGGCCGAGTCGATAAAATTACTGAAGTCAAACCGCCGCGACTGTGGCAGAATCAGGTGCGTAGAACCTTGATTCAGGAAGATTATAAAGCTCGTTACGCTGAATAATCGAGCTCAATTTTAAGCGAATAATCGGGTAGAAGAGCTTTTTTCGGCCTCACTCGATGTGGGGACAGACCTCCAGGCAGGGCTTAAGCTCTGTCCCCGGTTATAGAGAGCGAAGTAAAGTTATTCGTTAACCGTAGTAAATTAAAAATATCTGTAACCGTCCCGGGAGTTTCTTGTTGAAATTTAGCAGGTATACCGGGGCGGTTTTTTTGTGGAGATTGGAACTTAATCCGGGAGTTTTGGTCATTTTCTTCCGCTTCTTACGAAAAATTTCTTGATTTTTTGAGACGCTACAGAAAACGACCAAAACTCCCTCATTATGAGGTTGTAACCGGACAGTTTTAGGACAAAGGTAATATTATGGAAAACAAATATAGAGATTCATTACTGGATAAGAGTCGTTTTTCGGTCGAATGGGAAGTTGTTCCGGGGCGCGGATCTTTTGAAAAGGCGCAGGAGAATTTTATCCGTAAGGCGGAACGGGCGGCAGCTTACGACAAGATAGATTGTCTGACCATAACCGACAATCCCGGCGGCAATCCCTCAATTTCATCCGAATTTATGGGGGCTGAGGTGAAAAAACTGGGGATTGAGCCGATGGCCTACTTTACATGTAAGGATAAAAGTCGAAATGAGCTCGAGAATCTGCTTTATGGGCTCGAACGCAGCCAGGTTGCGAACCTTCTGGTTATGAGTGGTGACTATCCGGCCAGCGGTTTCAAAGGACGCTCACGTCCGGTCTACGATCTTGATCCTCTCCATGTTTTGCAGATGATAACCACGATGAATGAGGGCTTAGAGTATCCCGGCATGAAAGCGCCGATTAAACTTAAGCCGACCGATTTTTTCCCTGGTGCTGTGGCTTCTCCGTTTAAAAAACTTGAATCAGAGCAGATGCTGCAATATTATAAACTCAAAAAGAAAATTGCTGCCGGAGCTCGCTTTATCATTACCCAGACCGGTTATGATGCGCGTAAATTTCACGAGCTTATCCAGATAAAAGAGAAAGAGGGTTATGATGTTCCATTTATCGGGAATATCTATATCCTCCCCTTTGGTGCGGCCAAAGTCATGAGCAAAAATATGGTTCCCGGTTGTGTCGTAACCGATAAGCTGGTCGAGGTTCTTGATGGGGAGCGAAAAGCTGAGGATAAAGGCAAGGCGGCCCGTCTGTTACGGGGTGCTGAAATGTATGCTTTTATGAAGGGTATGGGTTATGACGGAGTCCATGTCAGCGGTTTGGGTGTGAGTTTTGACGATGTTGTCGAAGTGATCGAAAAAGGCGAAGATCTGGCCCCGGATTGGCAAAATGTGATGGACGAGTTCGATCTTCCGCAAAAAGGTGGATTCTACTATTTCAAAAGGGCTGAAAAAGCTTTACTCAACAGTAAAAACCAGACCCCGCGTACCGGCCGCCCGGTAGTTCCTTTTGCTTACAAGTTTTCACGGCTGGTGCACAATCAATGTTTTGAACCTCGCGGCTTGTTGTTTAACCCGGTTCAGAAACTGGTTGACAAGTGTGCCGAGAGCGGGTTTTTTCGCTTTGTCGAGCATACTTCAAAGGTTGCCCTCTATGAGTGCATGGATTGCGGTGATTGTGCCTTAACCGATGTTGCCTATCTTTGCCCGATGTCGCAATGCCCTAAAAACCAGCGCAACGGACCTTGCGGCGGTAGCTATGAAGGCTGGTGTGAGGTCTACCCGAATGAGAAACAGTGCATCTGGGTCAAAGCCTATGACCGCCTGAAAAACTACAATGAAGAGAGCCAAATTGCCGGCGATATTGTCCCGCCACCAGACTGGGATTTCTTCCACACCTCTTCCTGGGCAAACTACTTCTTAGGCCGCGATCATTCGGCTAAAAAAGCCGGGATTAAAGCGCCGCCGAAAAAGAATTGAAGGTAACTGTTCAGCATAATCACCTTAAGGCCACTACAAATGGTGCGAACATTGGCTTCGCCCGGCTTCGAGGGGGACACAGCTCAGATCGGCAAGCGGCTTCGCCACCGCCTGGAGCAATGTCCCCGTATCGAGATAGTTTGAAAAGTAACTGAAACCAAAAAGCCCGGTCGATTATCTCGACCGGGCTTTTTTAGTGATGCTGTATAATTCAGACGGCTACTTCTCTATCTGATCAAGAATGCCGTTGATAAAGGCGGGGGAATTTTTATCGCCGTAGGTTTTAGCAATCTCGATAGCTTCATTAATTGAGACCTTGGGTGGAATTTCGTCGCAGGAAAGCAGTTCAAAGATGGCAATTCTTAATATATTGCGATCGATAGACGACATACGATTCAGTTTCCAGTTATGTGAGCGTTTCTCAATCTGGTGATCGATTTCTTCCAGATTGTCGAGGACGCCGTTGATCAGTTGTTCTGTAAAGCGACTCTCAGCCAGTCGATTGACGGGAGAGGAGAAGCGGCTTTTGGGCTTGTCCCGGTCGCTACACTCTTCGGGGCAAAGGTGGCAGTTACTTTCGACCACCCAGTCATGATCCCAATAACGGCGGATGGCGTGAGACTGGTCTTTGGGTTTGCCAATCTCTACCATATAGAGGATCTGCAGAGCAGCTTCCCGGGCTTTACGACGTTTATTAGCCATTTTTTAGATCCGGCGCAGCAGGTCGATCATTTCGAGTAGGGTAACCGTGGCATCCCAGCCCTTATTGCCGGCCTTGCTTCCGGCTCTCTCGATCGCCTGTTCAATGGTATTTGTTGTCAGGATGCCGAAAGAGATCGGGATGCCGGTTTCAAGTGAGGTTACGGCGATACCTTTGCTGACTTCAGATGCCACATAATCAAAATGCGGGGTGTCGCCCCGGATGACGGCACCCAAGCAGACAATCCCGTCATATTTACCGGATGCGGCCAGTTTCTTGGCTACCAACGGAATTTCGAAAGCGCCGGGAACTTTAAAGACCGAGATTTCATCATCGGTGACGCCGTGTCGCTTTAAAGCATCAAGCGCACCGTCTTGCAGGCGGTCACAGATGAAACTGTTAAAACGGCTGTTGATTATAGCCACTTTGAAGTCACCGCACTGGTTTAATATCCCTTCAAAAAAATTACTCATTTTTCCTCTCCCGGTTTGTTGGTTTTGAGATCTTCCTTATGTTCCGGTACCTGATCGAGAAGATGGCCCATCTTTTCCCGTTTGGTCTGCAGGTAACAGATATTGGTATCGTTGGGCGTACATTCGAGTTGAACCCGCTCGACGATTTCGATATCATAACCCTGCAGACCGATGATCTTGGTCGGATTGTTAGTCAGCAGACGAATTTTTTTCAAGCCTAAATCAACCAACATCTGCGCCCCGACGCCGTAGTCACGAAGGTCTGGTTTGAAGCCGAGTTCTTCGTTGGCTTCAACCGTGTCGCGGCCATGTTCCTGGAGGCAGTAAGCCCGTAATTTATTGACCAGGCCGATGCCTCGGCCCTCTTGTCTCATGTAGAGAATTGCGCCTCGACCCTCCTCTTCAATACGTTGCATTGCGACATGGAGTTGGTCGGCACAATCGCAGCGTAAAGAGCCTAAAGTGTCGCCGGTAAAGCATTCTGAGTGAGCCCGAACCAAAACCGGTTCATCACCTGAAATATCACCTTTGACAAGGGCGAGGTGTTCAAAATTGTCAATTTTGTTTTCATAGACAATGATCTCAAATTTACCGAAACGGGTCGGTAACTGGGCCCGTACCGCTTTTTTGACCAGGGATTCGGTGCGCATCCTATACTCAATAATGTCGGCTATCGAAATAATTGAGAGGCCATGTTTTTCGGCAAAGATACGAAGTTCCGGCATACGCGCCATCGTCCCGTCATCATTCATTATTTCACAGATGACACCGGACGGCTTAAGTCCCGCCAGCCGGGCCAGGTCAACCGAGCCTTCGGTTTGACCGGTGCGTACCAGAACCCCGCCATTTCGGGCGCGCAAAGGGAAGATATGACCGGGTCGGGCGAGGTCGTGAGCCCCGCTATGTTTGTCGATTGCGGTGAGAACGGTATGACTCCGATCTGCCGCAGAGATTCCGGTAGTAACCCCTCGGCGAGCTTCGATGGAGACCGTAAAGGCGGTGCCGAATTGGGCCGTGTTGTCGGAGACCATCGGCGGCAGGTTGAGAAAGTCGGCCCGCTCTTCGGTTAGCGTCAAGCAGATCAGGCCGCGGCCGTGCATGGCCATAAAATTAATTGCTTCAGGCGTTACCTTCTCCGCCGCCATAACCAGATCGCCCTCATTTTCGCGATCTTCATCGTCAACCAGAATAACCATCTTTCCGGCTTTAATTTCATTTAATGCATTTTCAATTCGTGAAATAACCATTTGTTTTTTTCCTATTTAGGCGAAGCCATGTTTTCTTAGTAGACCCAAATTCAGGGTTGATACCTGGTTGTCAGAGATGTGGCTTCCTGGTTGTAAGAGTTTTTCAATATATTTTGCCACCAGATCATTTTCGAGATTGACGATGACCCCGAGCTCTTTTTGCCCCAGCGTGGTCTGCTGCAATGAGTGGGGAATCACTGTGACTGAAAAGCTATCTCCGGCCAGGGCACTAATTGTCAGGCTGATTCCGTCGATGGCAATTGAGCCTTTTTCAATCAGATAGCGGGCGATGGACGGCGCTGCACTAAAAGTGAAAATGACGGCGTTGCCTTCCCGGCGGCGCTCATTGAGGGTGCCGGTACCATCAATATGGCCGGAAACCATGTGGCCGCCAAAACGGCCATCGGCCGCCAGAGCTTGTTCGAGGTTGACCTGGTCGCCTTTTTTCAAGCTTCCGAGGTTGGAGCGGCGCAGGGTTTCAACCGAGACATCGAATGCCAGCTCACGGCCGGCTATTTTGGTAACCGTTAAGCAGACTCCGTTGATCGCTACACTATCGCCGAGTTTGCACTCTGCAACAATCAGTGGGGCTACGATGCGTAACTCTCCCGACCCGCCGATCAGGTTGGAGCTGATAACTTCGCCGATCTCTTCGATGATGCCGGTAAACATTATTGAAATAAAATTATTTTATGCTCAAATATATACATATATAGTAAAGATTAGGTGTCCCATATAGACGCGTAAGGGTATTGAGTCAAGAAAAATCCTTCCTTTCTTGACAAGTTTGGCGATTCGTTATAGACAGCTATACCGTGATGGAGTGTAATTGTAATGTCTCTCGCAAAGACGCAAAGAGTTTAAACTATCAAGTTATCTTATTGTTTTACTTGGCGTCTTGAGTGAGCAAGGCGAACGGGCGAGAAACTAAAAAATCTTGTTTTTTAGCGAGCTTAAACCATGACCCAAACCCTTTATAGTGAAAGTGATCTGAAAAAAGTGGTTGCTGAACTGGCGGCCGCGATTGCAGCGGACTCTTCCGGTCGGAAACTTTTATTGCTCGGCCTTTTGAAAGGTTGCCAACCCTTCCTCGCAGATCTTTGCCGGGAGTTGAGCCGCCATCAGCTTGTTTTGGCGGTTGAGTATCTTCAAGTCAGCAGTTATGTGGGTACAGCCAGTAGCGGGCAAGTGACGATCAATCAGGCACTGCCTGATTCGCTCTGGCCGGGATGTGACGTGATTGTGGTTGATGATATTTTTGATACGGGACTGACTTTGAAAAGTGTTGTTGCCCATCTTTGTGAAAAGGGCGCAACAAAAGTAAGAACCTGTGTTTTGTTGCGTAAGGAAGGCTGTAGCCGAGTGCTAATGGAACCCGATTATTGCGGCGCCGTCATTCCTGATGCCTTCATTGTCGGTTACGGACTCGACTATAATGAACAATACCGCGAACTTCCTTATATCAAGGTCCTTGATGAGGAAGAACAAGATTAATGGGTGGCTGTCCCCTATTTAAATGCTATTTAAATGTGATTTAGGCGTAATTACTAATTTAAATAGTGATTAATTAATTGTGAATAAGATGTTGATTCAGGTTGATAACCTATCAACAAATCACATGAAAAGAGTACTTTTCAACAATATTGAAGATGTTCACAATGGGCAGTGGGGGATCCACAAATGTTTCAATATGGTTAACAACAGAAAATACCTTGTAAAATCAAATCGTTAAATTACTTTTTCACAAACAAACAAGCTTTATTACTATTACTAAATATTTTAAATTTTTAAATATTAATATATAAACGTCAAATCTGGTTTTAAAAACATGATGAAAAAAACAACAGTTGGACATCGTCTTGAGATATTTTTTCGCGATGTCGATCTCGATACTCGCGGTCAGATTTTGCGGGACAAACTTAACTCTCTGGAGTTATCAACAGCTATCGAAGAGGTTTGGCTTTCCGAGGTCTACACCTTTGAGGGATATTTCAGTCCGGCCTGTTTGCAAGAGGCTGCCGACCTGCTTTTAAATCCGGTGATTCATGATTGCCTTATCGATGAAGCTCGTCCTTTGAGTTCGGCTGACCTCATTTTAGAGGTTGGTTTTTTGCCTGGAGTGACTGATAATATCGCCCATAGTGCGGTTGAAACCCTGGCCGATGCCTGGGGCACGTCGCTTAAAGACGACCAAGGGATCTACTCCAGCACTGTTTACTACCTCAAAGTGGCTGCGGATTTGACGGTTGAAGATCGTCGTCTTGTCGGTCGGATTTTGGCGAATGCTTTGATTGAACGCCTCGACTGGAAAGAGCGGTCTCGCTATGAAGCTGATCAGGGGATGGAGTGCATTATTCCCCGGGTTCGGCTCGGGGACGCGAAAAAAATCAGTTTGGTAGATCTCGAAATATCTGAGGCGGAACTTGTTGCTTTGGGCAAAGAGGGAATTATTGATCATCGTGATGAATCGGGTA
>JAYEMC010000452.1:0-1656 GCA_034717935.1 Pseudomonadota bacterium
AAAACAAAAATTTTGCGTAAGAAGTGGAGGGAAATGACCCGATATCCCGGGTTGCAATTTCCTAACCGGACAGCACTGACAATTTTATATAAGCTTTTATGGGAGTTATGACAAGATGAAAAATGATTATCGCTTTTTACGGGCTTGCCGCCGCCAGGATGTGGACTGCACTCCTGTCTGGATGATGCGTCAGGCGGGTCGCTATCTACCAGAGTATCGGGCCTTAAGAAAGAAACACTCCTTTTGGTAGATGTGTAAAACCCCGGAACTGGCGGTCGAGGTCACTTTGCAGCCTTTACGGCGCATGGAGCTTGACGCCGCCATTCTCTTTTCCGATATTCTGGTACCGCTCGAAGCGATGGGTTCGGCTATAGAATTTTACGAAGGACGGGGCCCGGTGGTTGAAAGACCGATTCGCTCTGCCGCAGATCTTGAAACCCTCCATGTCATCGATGCCGAAGAAGCGGTGCCTTTTGTTATGGATGCCATTCGCATCCTGCGTCGTGAACTTGAGGGTAAAGTTCCTCTGATCGGCTTTTCCGGCGCCCCTTTTACTTTAGCCAGTTACCTGGTTGAAGGCGGCGGTTCAAAACAGTACCAGCATGTTAAAACTTTGATGTACGCAAATCCTGAAGTTTATCACAAATTGATGGAGATGATAAGCGAAACCGTTATCTCCTACCTAAAAGCCCAAATCGAAGCCGGCGCCCAGATTGTCCAGCTTTTCGATAGTTGGGTCGGCTGTCTCGGACCGCTCGATTACCAGGAGTATGTCTTCCCTTATAACCGTAAAATTTTTGCTGCTCTTGACGCCTACGATGTCCCTAAAATTCATTTTGCTAATCAGGCCTCAACACTTCTACCGCAGGTCGTTGCCGCCGGTGGTGATATTATCGGTCTCGATTGGCGTCAGGATCTAAAAAAAGCCTGGGAGATTATTGGACCGGAGCACGGGGTTCAGGGTAACTTTGAACCAATTGGCCTATTTGCGCCGATCCCGGAGATCAGAAAACGGGTAAAAAGAATCCTGGATCAAGCTGAAAACCGCAACGGTCACATTTTCAATCTCGGTCACGGTATTCTGCCGACCACTCCGATCGATCATGCCAAAGCGATGATCGACGCAGTTCATGAATTCTCGGCTCGGTAAATTACCTATGAAATATATCAGTACCCGGGGTGGAATTGACCCTATATCATTTAATCAGGCGGTAATGATGGGACTGGCCAGTGATGGCGGTCTGCTCTTGCCGGAGACCATCCCGACCTTCTCGACCAACGAAATTGAGGGTTTGGCAGAGCTTTCCTACAGTCAAATGGCTCTGGCTATTTTTTCCCGTTTTATTGGGGATGATATTCCACAAGACGATCTGTGCCGGTTGATTGAAACCAGCTACGCCACCTTTTCCACTAAAACCGTAGTCCCTTTAAAGAGGGTTGACGACCTCTATATCCAGGAACTTTTCCATGGGCCGACTTATGCTTTCAAGGATGTTGCCCTGCAGTTTCTCGGTAATCTTTTTGAATATCTGCTGACTCGTGAAAAGAGGTCGCTGAATATTATTGGAGCCACGTCAGGTGATACCGGCAGCGCCGCGATTCATGGGGTTCGCGGTAAAGCCAATATCAATATCTTTATTCTCTATCCGCACGGCA
>JAYEMC010000453.1:0-8696 GCA_034717935.1 Pseudomonadota bacterium
CTGGTAACCAGGCCAACACCTAGACCGCCGCGCAAAATAATTCGGGCCCTATCACAATCAAGTTCGTGGTCACAACTTTGCGAAAGCCCCTCGGTTTCGCACATTCTCACTTTAAACAGGGCTTTATCGGTAATATCGGGATCATCACCCGCATCTTTGCGCACGACGGCAACTCCGAAACCCTGGTCTCGGCATGACGCAAAGAGGTTAAAAGGATGCCGCGAGCCATCAGGAAAAAGAAGCTCAACCGCATCTTCGGGCTCTTTGTTATTTAATCTCAACCAGGCCCCAACCGCCGCTGCGGCGACGCAGGCACCGGTTGAAAAGCCGCTTTTTAAATCAGTTTTTACTTTTCTTGTCATAAGTCTTTCAGACTAATGATTCAATAATCGCATGCAGGGTGGCGACTGCCAGAGAACTGCCGCCACGCCGTCCCTTAATCACCACCTGAGGGATCTCAGTTGCCATAACCAGCTCTTTTGACTCGATGACATGGACAAAACCGACCGGCATTCCAATAATCAACCGAGGTCTGATATTTTCTTCAACCAGCAGGCGAATTATGCCGGCCAGCGCCAGAGGCGCATTACCGATCAGGACAATACCGCCATCGATAATATCTTTCGCCTTTTCAACCGCCACCAGCGACCGGGCCTGCCCCCGCTCCCCGGCATCTTTAACAACTTGCGGATCGGCAACCAAACAATGAATATCTTCCGGGCTGTATGCACTGTTTACCGATCTCAGCCGGGCCAGAGAAATTCCGCTTCTGATCATTGATGAGTCGCAATAGATCGACGCTTTATCGCGTAAGGCATTAAGACCTGCGGCAACCGGATCATAATTCCAGCCAAGATCATCGACGATCGCAAAATCAGCGGTCGTATGAACCAGACGCCGGCCAATACGGTAGATAGCCGGATCAACCTTTTTCTGAAAATCCTTAAGCCCATCTTCTATCCGGCGAAAACTCTCATTCTCAATTTCAACCCCGGACATCTGCCATTCGATATCTGCCAAAAGATCATTTAATTTTTTATTCATCTTTGATGTCCTCATTTTTTTCAACATTAACCGGTTTACGTTCTGGACGACGTTTTGCAATTATCAGTGAAAGATACTCATCCGGGGCATCTTCGATAGCCGCAACTCCGCGACGAAAATCTTCCCGTTCCTGCCCCAGTTGCGCCCCATAAAGAAACTCACCGGTAAAACCGGCCTTCTTAAGTTCACTGATCAACTCCGGCCGGGAAGCGGAGGTTTTCATCAAAACCACACTGTCGGCCTGTTTAAGTTTGCTGGAAAAATCTTTATCCCGGCCCCAGGACGGGATAATCAGCAGGCTCTCACGGTCTTCAACCGTGGGCAAATTAAAGCGACTGACCAGATCCTGAAAAGCCATGATCCCGGGAATCGTCTCAACCTCGACCTCCGGCAAAAGGGCGATAATTTCACGCAATAGATAGCTATAAGTACTATAAAGCAGAGGGTCGCCAATGGTTGCAAAAGCGCAATCATGCCCTTTTTTAAGCTCATTAACAATGGTTTTGGCATTACGAACCCACTGTTGCTCGCGATCAGCCATCGCTTGAGCCATTGTAAAAGGTAAGCTTATCCGCTTAGTCGAACAATCACCCAAGGCATTAATCACCCCACCAGCAAAACTCTTCTTCTCCCGAGCCGCCGCCGCAAAAATTACGTCAACCTGCCGTAATCTCTCAGCAGCTTTCAAAGTCAACAAACCGGGATCACCGGGCCCGGTTCCGATGCCGTAAAAACGACCAAGTCGATTATTTTCTGATACCATAATTAAAAATCTCTTGATGAAATCATAAAAACTATTTTGGCAAAGTAAAATGTTCAGATGCGAGGCACCCAAAACCTGAGGAATGAGGCGTACAAATAGTACGCCGCAGTGACGAAGGTTGCCGGGTAACGATGCAGCTGGACATTTTACGAAGCCAAAACCAAAAAAATCCCGGAGATGCCCATTATAAGAGCTTCCCCGAGATTTCCCAATTTTACCCCGTTTATGCCTGTAATAGAGTTAATTGTGCCCCAATTATCACTATTTCATTGATTACAGCAGGTCTTCTGACTTCCGGATCATCCGACTAACCATCCCTTCCCGGAATTTTAAAAAATCCCAGTGGTATATGATGGCTTTTGTCCCCGGTTACAGCGATGGGCCCGTCCCCGATTCACACGAGGTTCCCTCTTCGTCCATAAAAAATGGAACTGCAATCTATAAATATCAATTTTTCAGCTTATTTAGTGAAGTACCCAACAAATTGCAAGACCTTTTTATCTAAATCCGGTTGACTTCATTATATGTATGTATTATTCCTCAAAAAAAGGGTTGGACTTCTACACAAACGATATGCTACTGACTGGTAATTACTGGGTAACTGTTAGTAACAATAGCCTAATTTTTATTGAACGAACCAGTGAACTAGAACAACAAAAACCTCAAGGAGCTAAAACTATGAGTAAACTTTCAGAAGACAGTAAAAATGAAGAAAATACTGAAAGCACGGTAAATGCGGAACTGGCCGCCAAGACCGTCAAAAACTATATGTGGTTCTCGATGGGTGCAGGCTTAATCCCAATTCCTTTTCTCGATCTTGCTGCTATTAGTGGACTCCAGTTAAAAATGATAGCGGAGCTGTGTAAACGCTATGAGACCCCGTTTAAAGAGGAAAACGGTAAAGCCGTGATTGCTGCGTTGCTTGGCTTTATTGTCCCGGAGTCCCTTTCCCGCGGCCTGATGGGTTCTCTACTCAAGGCCATTCCGATCGTCGGCCCGATAGCCGGAGGTCTCTCTATGCCTCTGTTTACCGGGGCCAGCACTTACGCCATCGGCAACCTCTTTATTCGCCATTTTGAGTCGGGCGGCACGTTGTTAAATATGGATCCGCAAAAAATGCGTGACCATTTTAAAGAAGAGTTTGAAAATGGCAAAAAAGTTGCCGAAGAGGTTGGCGCTAAATTAAAATCGTAAACCCTGAAGATCGTTTTAGATATCTCTGGATGGGGAGGCTTCGCCTTGCACTCTTTTTTAGCTGCGGGTCAAAGCCTCCCCCGTTTTTTTTAAAGTGTTTGTTGTTTCGTGGGGGTGTATATTCGTGGAACTGTTTCTCATCTACCTGATTTTAGCTATCATCAATGGATATATCGGCAAAAACCGCCTTATCGGTTTCTGGGGATTTTTTTTCCTCTCAATATTGATAACTCCAATATTAATTTTACTCTTTTTAATTTTCTCCTTCCCGCGTAAAAGAGAGTGTGTAGATTGAATAACCTTCTGGTAAGAATTCCCTTAGGACTTGTCATGAAATAAACCTTACAATATTACGCAGGATTTTTGTTCATAATCAAGGCACACAAATAGGAGCATAGCAAGACTATGTAACTATTTGTGTAACGCAGAGTATGGGCAAAAAGACAAGTAAGATGTAAAGTTTATTTCGTTACAGGTCCTTAGTTGCGTTTGTTCAACACTACTGTGAATTTCTTGGTTGTTAAAGAGAGCAAATCATTGATATTTGAGAAAAGAGCATTACAGACTCATTGTCGTTATGTGTTTATTTTTTCAAGCGCCCGGAGCCTTATATCATCAAGCTCACGACCACTTAGCACACCAGCTTTAAATAAATTAAGATATTCATCTGAGACACTCTGATCAAAAATCACCAGATCATCAGTATTTATGGTTACAGGAATCCCTTGATCATACAAAAGTCGTATGGGGTGATCCTGCATTTGAGCTACTCGTGACAGCACCACATTACTAGTCGGGCAGATATTCAACTGTATCACGTTTTGCGCCAGCCATGTCATTACCTCCTTTGACTCTATGGCATTGATACCATGCTGCACTTCAGCAAGTTCAAGAATCTCAACAGTTTGCCGTATGTATTCTGCTGAACCAAATTCTCCGACATGGGCTTTTAATTTCATCCCTGCCTGTTGCGCATCAGCATAAACCTGCTTATACGTTTCCGGGGGTTGAGCATGCTCATTGCCATAGAGATCAAGGGAGCGAAATAGACCCGACTCGATACAGGCCTGCACTGTAGGCAACAGCTCCGGCAGGGGATGATCTCTTGAAATGCCCAATTCCGGCAGAAAGGTGATGACATCGCTGTAATTGGTTTGCAGAGTGTGAAGATACGAAAGCATACCCTCTATCCCTGGGGGATAAAAACCTAATGCATAAGAGTCAATGCTCATCTCAAGCAATTTCACCCCATCATCTATTGCATCTTGCAGAGCCGAAAGAAGTATAAACTCAAAGCCTTTTTGCGATACAATATATGAAATAAATGCTTCAGTAACATAACCATTCATTTCCTCAATGGTGTTGAATACCTCGGGTGGAGCTGGAATAGAACACCCAGCCCATTTTTCAATATTGCCGCGCCTTGTGCCATAAAAACCATGATTATGCACATCTGTTTTGCTAACCTGGCCTAATGTTGCAACATCTTCATGTTTCAGGGCCTCTATAAATATCCGGCTTTGCGTCATCTGTTGTTCTCCCCATCTTGCCGAATCATCTCGGCTGTTTTTTGCATCACTCAGAGAAAATATGTTGAGCCTGCCAATCGGTAAACGCCTAAAACGCCAAGCTTTTTATTGGATTTACCATCAAAAACCAAGCTGTTATACTATATATTTTAGCGATGTTTTTCAAGTCGTTTATGCCGGAGACAAAAACCATTACGATCCCTGCAGAGAATTTTCAACATATTCTGCCGGATGGATGATGATTTCAATGCCTGAATAGTTACAAATCAGTCAAGACAAACACCATATTTGAAGCTTGAAAAAAAGTATTGGACTTAGATATAAACGATGTGCTACTGTTTTAAAACTAACGGGTTCCCGCTGGGAACAACAGTCTAGGACAGCATCCAGCAAGTGTCACTTTTCAGTAAACGAACTGATGAGTTAAATTATTAAAACCTCAGAGAGATGGCAGCGTAAAAAGCGGCTTCAGACCGCTATGCGACCACATGCATATAAATAGTGCCTGACCGAAAACCTGACAATTTTTTTGAGTACAAGGCAAAATTCATGTAATATTAACTAGTTGCCAACAGCTAGTTGAAATAAACTTAAAGGAGCTGAGCTATGAGTAACGTTTCAGAAAAGGCGGAAAACAGTAAAAATGAAGAGGATGTAGAAAACCCTGAAATCACGGAAAATGCGAAACTGGCTGGCAAGACTGTCAAAAACTATATGTGGTTCTCGATGGGTGCAGGCTTGATACCAATTCCTTTTCTCGATCTTGCTGCTATTAGCGGACTCCAGTTAAAGATGATAGCAGAACTCTGCAAACGCTACGAGACCCCGTTTAAAGAGCAAAACGGTAAAGCCGTAATTGCCGCATTACTTGGCTTTATTGTGCCGGAGTCCCTTTCCCGCGGCCTTATGGGTTCTCTGCTCAAGGCCATTCCGATTGTCGGGCCGATAGCCGGAGGTCTCTCTATGCCTCTGTTTACCGGTGCCAGCACTTACGCCATCGGCAACCTCTTTATTCGTCATTTTGAGTCGGGCGGCACGTTGTTAAATATGGATCCGCAAAAAATGCGTGACCATTTTAAAGAAGAGTTTGAAAATGGCAAAAAAGTTGCCGAAGAGGTTGGCGCTAAATTAAAATCGTAAACCTTAAAGATCCCTTTGGGAACTTTTTTAGATATCTCTAAAATGGGGAGATTTGGTCTTGCACTCTTTTTAGCTGCAGGACAAAGTCTCCCCCGTTATTTTAAAAATGTTTGTTGTTTCGTAAGGTATATTCGTGGAACTGTTTCTTTGCTACCTGTTTTTATCTATACTTAACGGATATTTCGGCAGAAATCGCCTTATTGGTTTTTGGGGATTTCTTGTTATGTCAATATTGGTAACCCCAATTTTGACTTTACTGTTTTTAATCTTTTCCGCTCCGCGTAAAAGGGAGACTGCTGTTTGATTGATTTCTTTGAAAAAATCCCCCTGATTGCATTTGTTCAACACTACTGTAAATTTCTTAATCGCAAATTTTTTCTCCTCAACCTGCTTTCAGGTCTGTCAAGTACTGCAATTGTTGCCCTGGTCAACAGTTCCGCAGCCAAAAAAAATGCCTCCTCATTTGACTTGACCACTTTTTTAATATTTGCGATCACTCTTGTCTGTTATATAGTAACCACTAAAACCTTGATGAATATCACGTTTGAGGTGACCGAAGACTCGGTTGACTCGGTGCGTAGATCGCTTTTCAGAAAATTACGCCTCTGTGACCTGGAATTTTTCGAACAGAGAAATCGTAACACCATCTATGATCAGATAATGAAGTCGACCGCTACTATTGCTCAGACCGGTGCCTTCATCCTGGCCACCGGCCCTGAATTGATCTTGATTGTCATGGTCTATATTTACATATTTTTCCTCTCCAAAACCGCCTTTCTCATCGCCATCGGCATGTTAACGGCAGCTTCCTTTATCTTTATAAAAAAGACCAATGAGGTCGAAAAATACTTTCTCGAAGCCGCCGACCATGACCAGCAGGTCGGCAGTTTTTTAAGCGGCCTCCTCTTCGGTTTTAAAGAGTGCCTGCTAAACAGTCGACGGGATACGGATCTGGCTTCGGAGTTTTCATCAAGTTCAAACGACCTTGCCGACAGCCGGATCCTGGCTGGAAAAAACTTCTCAAACATCTACGCCTTTGTCCAGATATTTTTCTACGTCCTGCTGGCTATTATTGTTTTTCTGATGCCGGTTCTGGGTTGGCATAACTCAGAAGATCAGATGATGACGTTCAAGCTGGTCGCAGCTATCTTCTTTGTCTTTATCCCGACCGTAAATGTGGTCAGAATGATCAACTACAATACCCAAGTGAGTGTCGCTATTTCAGGGATTCGGAAACTGGAAAATTTTATTGATGAGCGCCTGCGGGAAAATGGAGTTAAAGTTGATAGCGATAAGGATGAAATTTATACTCCACCAGATTTCGATTCACTGGAACTAAAAGATATTGAATACTCCTATTACGATGCTGACAGGATGGCAACCTTCTCCGTCGGCCCGGTATCCTTTAGATTAAATAAAGGTGATGTAGTTTTCATCTGCGGCCGCAACGGGAGCGGAAAAACGACCTTCCTGAAACTGCTTGCCGGTCTGTACAAGCCCAAAAAAGGGGAGATAAAAGAGAACGAAAGAGTGGTTTTTTTTAATAGCAATCAGATCTACCGGGAGTCCTTCGCCGCAGTTTTTTCAGATTTTCATCTCTTTCAAAAACTGCATGGCCTGCATGAAACCGACCCCGGCAAAACCGCTGAGCTTTTGACTCTCTTCCAGTTAGATTACAAAACCAAACGCATTGGCGAAATGTTCAGCAACCTTGAGCTTTCCACCGGACAGAGAAAACGTCTGGCCCTGATTGTCGCCTTGATGGAAGAAAAACCGGTCTATATATTTGATGAATGGGCCGCCGACCAAGATCCCCATTTTCGTGAATATTTCTATCTGGAATTGCTGCCGCGCCTGAAACGAGAAGGTAAAACGATTATCGCCGTAACCCACGATGACCGCTATTTCGATTGTTGTGACCGCATACTGTGGTTTCAGGATGACGGCATAGTTGAAACTGAAAACAATATTGAGCCATAGAAAACAAACGGTCAACAAATTATGACGGGTAGAGATAAATGACGAGTAAAGATAAACCGGAAAAAAAGAGCAGGCGGCGTACTGCAGACGACAACATTATTTACAAAGTACTGGGCTGTTTGCTCATAGCCATGCTTCTGGTCGTGACCGTAAAGTATTCGATTATCACAATCGAGGCCGGACACTCCGGCGTACTATGGCAGCGTTTTTTCAAAGGTACCCGCCTCGACCGGTTTTATAGCGAGGGAATTCACTTGATTTTTCCCTGGGATAAAATGCATATCTATAACTGCCGCCTCCAGACTGTAAGAGAGAAAATCACAGCTTTAACCACAAAAGGATTGCCCATAAACATTGAAATCGCGATCTATTTCAGGTTAGACCGCGATTATCTGCCCCAACTTCACAAAAATATCGGTCCTGACTATACTGAAGTAATTGTCAGACCAATGACAACCGCCATTATTCGCAGTATCACCGGTCAGCTGACGGCCGAGGAGGTATTCTCTTCACAGAAGGAGTTTACCAACCGGCTTAATTTAGTTGCCAATATCGATTTTGCAGAAAATTTCATGACCCTTGAAAATGTCTATCTGGTACAAATTTCACTGCCTCCGGCCATTACTGAGGCTATCGAAAATAAACTTGTGGAAAAAGAGCGCATTGCCCGCATGACTTTTGCGGTAGAGTCAGAAAAACAAGAGAAGATCCGCAAAGAGATCGAATCAACAGGAATCGCCATATACAACCAGACGGTTACCAAATCGCTCTCACCAGATATTTTGACTTGGCACGGGATTGAAGCAACCCGCAAAATGGCACTATCGGAGAATACGAAAACCATTATTGTTGGCAGCGGCAAAGAAGGCTTACCAGTAATCCTTAACACAAAATAACCTTTTACTTATCCATTCTGTGGCTTCTAAGTAACCGCTTGCAACCACTTGATATTACAAGAGTTTTGCATTGCGCCTAAAATAGGTATAATGTGCGATAAAGTCCATTTGTTATTTACACATATGTGGCCGCATAGCGGTCTGAAAACG
>JAYEMC010000454.1:0-1645 GCA_034717935.1 Pseudomonadota bacterium
GTCTTAATCGCCGGCGTCTGAACCTGGCTCGTCCTGATGCTATTGTTATGCATCCAGGGCCCATGAATCGCGGGGTTGAGATCAGCTCCGAGGTGGCTGACGGCGAGCGTGCGGTGATTCTTAATCAGGTCAGTAACGGCGTCGCTTTGCGGATGGCGGTTCTGTTCATGTTGGGAGGTCAAGGCGCATGAGTGAAAAAAAATCCTCGATCTTGTTGAAAAACGGTCGTTTAATCGATGCCGGACAAAATTTTGACGGCACTTTTGATATTTTTCTGGTCGATGGTAAGGTTGCGGAAGTCGCACCTCAGCTCGCGGTCGCCGCTGATCAAGTTATCGATCTTGACGGCTTATGGGTGCTGCCCGGGGCCATTGATCTTCATGTTCATTTGCGCGAACCGGGCTATGAATATAAGGAGACAATTTTAAGCGGAGCCCGGGCTGCGGTGGCTGGTGGTTTTACCTCAATTGCCTGTATGGCCAACACCAATCCGGTTAATGACAGTGCTGCCGTAACCCGTTTTATTTTTGAGCAGGCGCGTCTCGCTCCGGCTAAAGTTTTGCCGATTGCAGCAATCAGCCAGGGGATGTCAGGCGAAGTGTTGGTTGAGATGGGTGATCTGGTCGCAGCCGGGGCCTATGCTTTCTCTGATGATGGTAAAACCGTACCCAACTCCAAACTTCTGCGTCACGCGTTAGAGTATGCGTCGCTATTTGAAAAACCTCTCTTTTGTCACTGTCAGGACAACGCCCTCTTTGCCGATGGAGTTATCCATGAAGGGATGATTTCCGCCGCGCATGGATTGGCCGGGATTCCGACTTTGGCCGAAGAAATTGATATCGCCCGAACCATTATGTTGGCTGAATATTTGAAAGTTCCGGTTCATATCTGTCACTTGAGTACCCGTGGCGGGGTTGAACTGGTTAAGGCGGCGAAAGCGCGCGGCGTTAAGGTTACGGCCGAAGCGACGCCGCATCATCTTTTTCTCGATGAACGGGCCGTGGTCGATCTGGAATATCGTGAACCACTTGATGAAAATCTCAAACCCTCAATGCTTTGTTACAATACTAATACCAAGATGAGTCCACCGTTGCGTGCGGCCGATGATGTTGCGGCTCTGCGGGAAGCTTTGGCGACAGGGATTATTGATGCAATCGCTACCGATCACGCCCCGCATGAAGCGACCGAGAAAGCGGTTGAATATGGTTTGGCCCCCTTTGGTGTTGTCGGCCTGGAAACGGCGCTTTCTCTGGCTTTGCGTCTGGTGCAAGAGGGGGTGCTGACGCCATTGCAGCTGGCGGCCAGAATGAGTTATATCCCCGCCGCTATTTTAGGACTGAAAGATCGTGGCACTCTTAAACCGGGCCTGACGGCTGACCTGATGATCGTTGATCCCGAACGTGAATGGGTCGTCGATCCCCGTAAGTTTTATTCTTTGGCCCGCAATACTCCATTTGCCGGCTGGCACCTTAAAGGCCGGGTTGTAAAAACAATTGTTGACGGCCAAATAGTGTTCAGTTTGGACTTGTCATGAAATAAACCTTACAATATTACGCAGGATTTTTGTTCATAATCAAGGCACACAAATAGGAGCATAGCAAGACTATGTAACTATTTGTGTAACGCAGAGTATGGGCAAAAAGAC
>JAYEMC010000455.1:0-8686 GCA_034717935.1 Pseudomonadota bacterium
GAGTTATTAAAAATCTACATAAAAAAGCGAAGAGCTTAGGCTATGAAATGGTGCCGCAATCGTAAAATATTAGTTCAATGATTCCAGCGCCTTACAAGTAGTTACTTAGAAGTTCCGATATCCTGCGATGATGTGGTTTTCCAGACACTCGACATACTACATGTATGGTCTCGCGCCTGGAAAACCACATTATCTTGTCTATCGAAATTTTTACTTAGCCATCCCCTTAATGCGGGAAGTGTCTTGGGGTTGCTTAATTGTTTGTCGATTGTAACTATTCAATTTTTTAGGTTAAAGGAATGTTATGCGTTTTTCCAGGATGCACCTGCCGACCCTGAAAGAGGTGCCGGCGGAAGCCGAGGTTCTCAGTCACCGACTGATGCTCAGGGCCGGGATGATTCGTCGGTTGGCTGCCGGAATCTACTCTTATCTGCCGCTGGGATTGTTAGCTCTGCGCAATGTGGAAGAGATTATTCGCCAGGAGATGAACCGGGCCGGAGCCCAGGAAGTGTTGTTGCCGGCCATACAACCGGCCGAACTTTGGCAGGAGAGCGGGCGTTGGGACTTTTATGGTAAAGAGCTTTTGCGGATCAAGGATCGTCATCAGCGTGATTACTGTTTTGGCCCGACCCATGAAGAGGTGATTACCGACCTCATTCGTCATGAGGTACGTTCCTATCGTCAACTGCCGCTTAATCTTTATCAGATACAGACTAAATTTCGGGATGAGATCAGACCCCGTTTCGGACTTATGCGGGGCCGTGAATTTATAATGAAGGATGCTTACAGTTTTGATCTTGATGCTGCTGCGGCGGGTTTAAGCTATCAAGGTATGCGTGATGCCTATAGTCGGATTTTTTCTCGTTGTGGGCTCAATTTTTGTGCGGTTGAGGCTGATTCGGGGGCGATTGGTGGCAGTTTCTCTCATGAATTTGTGGTGCTTGCCGATTCGGGTGAGGATGCAATTGCCAGTTGTACTGCTTGTGAGTATGCCGCTAATGTTGAAAAAGCTGAGAGTCAGTTTGTTGATGTTGAGACGGTCTCTCCTGATCCGACGGCCGCCGCAGCGCTTGAAGTTGCGACCCCGGATTGTGAATCGATTGAAGCGGTTGCCGCTTTCTTCGGAGTCGCTCCGGAAGCGACCATTAAAAGCATGGTTTTTGAGAGCGATCTCGGATTTTGCATGGTGGTTGTGCCGGGTGATCGCGAGGTTAATGAGATTAAGGTCACAGCCGCTCTGGGGGCGGAGTGGCTTGAGATTCCGGCACCGGCCCGGGTGGCGGATGAGCTCGGTCTGACGGTCGGTTATCTGGGGCCGCTCAATGTCAGTATTCCTCTGTTGGTTGATCGTCAGGTGCCGCAAATGAGCGAGATGATATGTGGCGCCAATCGAGCCGGTTTTCATCTTCAAGGTGTTCTTTGGGGGCGCGATTTTCAAAGCTCACAGATAGCTGATTTAGTTCAGATTAGAGCCGGTGATTTTTGTCCGCGATGTGGCTCTTCGTTGCAGGTTGATCGGGGTATTGAGGTTGGTCATATCTTCAAGTTGGGAACTAAATACAGCGAAAAACTTAAAGCTACATTTCTTGATCAGGATGGCCAGGAAAAACTTTTGGTTATGGGTTGCTATGGTATCGGCGTTGGCCGCACCGTGGCCGCCGCCATTGAGCAAAATTATGATGATAACGGGATTTGCTTTCCCTATTCCATTGCTCCTTTTAAGGTTGCCCTCTTAAATCTTGATCTAAAGTCGGAGGAGGTTACGGCCTATTGCGAAAGTCTTTACAATGAGTTGCTGAGTCGGGGAATTTCGGTTATTTATGATGATCGTAATGAGCGGCCCGGCGTGAAATTCAAAGATGCCGACCTGATTGGGGTTCCTCTGCGTCTGACTTTGGGGCGTAAAGGTTACAAACGGGGAATTCTCGAAGCTAAATCTCGGAATAGCTCCGTAAATCAAGAGTTACCCCTTGAGGATCGGGCTTCTTTATGGTGCCTTCTTGAAGAGCTGGCTGCAGATGATTCGCGTATCTCACCTCAATAAGAGTTACAATCATCCTGACATGATTTTAAAAGATGTATCTTTTGAGGTCAAAAAGGGCGATTTCGTCTATCTTTCGGGGCCCAGCGGGGCCGGGAAAACGACCTTGTTCCGCCTGCTGTTTGCCGATCTTAAACCTGATGGAGGTCAGATTGTGGTTGACGGTCTTGACTTGGTCAAGGCGCGACCGGCCCGTATTTCTCGTTTGCGGCAGCGTATGGGGGTTGTTTTTCAAGACTACAAGCTAATTCCCAATTATACTGTTTTTGATAATGTCGCTCTGGCCTTAGAGGTTGTCGGCACACCGCGACGCTTGATTCAAAAAACCGTCTGGCAGGTACTCAAGGTGGTCGGCGTCGAGCGTCAGCTCGATCGTCTGCCGCCTCAATTGTCTGGTGGTGAGCAGCAGCGGGTTGCGATCGCCCGGGCTTTGGTTAACGATCCTCGGCTCATCTTAGCGGATGAACCAACCGGTAATCTAGATTACGAGATCGCTAACGAAATCATGAGCATTTTTAATTACATAAATTCTCTGGGTGCAACCATCGTTATGGTTACTCACAATCGAGCCCTGTTGCAGCGTTTTAAACGGAAAGTTTTTTACCTTGATCAGGGTAGTCTGCAAGCCTATGTCTGGCCCGATTGAGGCCGACAAAACAGGCACATCTGCGGCGTTGGCTTCACGGATTTCATGCTCAACGTAGGATAACTACGCCTGCGCTGAAATCCGCTTGCCGCCTTGCATCTATACCTGTTTTGACAGCCTCAATGTTCGGATAGTTTCTTTTTTATGGCTAAAATTCAAGATCGCATTTATCCGCTGTTTAAACTGACGGCGAATAATATTCGTCGTCATCCGGTTATTAATCTGATTTCGATTTCGATTATCTCGATAGCTATGTTGATGTTGATCCTCTATTTTCTGGGTTATAGTAATGTGGCCCGTATGGTTTCCATTTGGCGGGCGGATTTACGGATTGTCGTCTATCTGGTTGATGATATTGAAGGTGAGAGGATGTCGGCGCTGAAAAATTATTGCCGCGATCTAGATGAAGTCATTCGTTTTGATTATGTCTCCAAGGAACAGGCTTTGAAAAATTTCAAAGTGACCCTGGGGGATGGTTCCAATTTTCTTTCAGGTCTGCCTGAAAATCCTCTGCCGGCCTCGTTTGAACTTTTTCTAGATTCCGAAATTGCTGAGATTGATGATGTTGAGCGTCTAGCCCGGCAACTACAAAGGCAGGTTGGGGTTGACGAGGTTGCTTACGGCAGTCGTTGGCTGCGGCAACTTTTTTCACTGCTGAAAACGGTTAAATATTTCGGTTTTCTTTTCGCGGCATTTCTTTCGGCCGTGACCATCTTCATTGTTGCCAGTACGATTCGACTCTCTCTCTATGCTCGTCGTGAAACTATCAGGGTCCTGAATCTGGTTGGGGCGACCCGTAGTTTTATCGCCTTGCCCTATCTTTTTGAGGGAGTTTTTCAGGGGGCTGTAGCTTCATTTCTAGCTTTGGGGCTTGCTTATGGTGGATTTTGCTACTTCAAGGCTTGGCTCCAACTCCAGGTTCCTCAGTGGTCGATAGTGTTGCAGCTTAAGTTTTTTACGACTCTTCCTCTGCTCCTTTTTCTGCTATTGGGAACCAGTCTCGGAATTGCCGGTTTCCTCCTATCTTCCCGCTGGGTTCGGCAGGATTAATACCTGAAATGAAAAAGTTTTGTTTGATTTTATTGTTGATTTTCACCGGGTTGCTGGTGGAGTCGCATATTTCGGGCTATGGGTGGGCTCAGGAGGTTGGGGTTGGAGATTCCGCGCAGGATTTGCGCACGCTTAATGAACAAATTATCAAAGAGCGTAAGCAAGAGCAGAGGGCTCGGTTGCGGCAGGGCTCTGTGCTTCAGGAGATCGATGACTATAATCGTTGGCGAACCGCTCTTCAAGGAGAGCTTGAGACTTTGGCTGGGGAGGTGCGAGAGGTTGGATTGCAGGTGGCCGTATTAGAGGTTGAAGCGACTCGTCTCGAAGAATCTTTACAACGGCTGTTGCAAAAATTTTGTCAGCGTCTTAAAATTCGTTATTGTCAACCGCCTGGTAAATGGCTCGATTTTCTCGATAGTGATGCTGATCTGACGGAAAAGCTTAATGCTTTAGTTTATGGTCGGCGAGTGCTGGCTGCCGATCAGCATTTACAAGGTACTTGCGCAAAGTTGTTAAATGAAGTTCGAAATCGGCGGAAAGAGCTTGATATTCGCCGTCTTTTTTTGGTTCAACTTGAAAAGCAGCAGGTTGATAAAATGGCGGAGTTGGAAGAAAACATTGCCAAAAAAAATGAGTTGCTGTATAAAATCAAGCATCAAGTCAAGGTGCACGAGGAACTTGTTGCCGAACTTGAAAAAGTGGCCGCAAGGCTGAAAAAAATGACTCTTGCTCCCGTCTTGCCGGAGACCGATTTTGCCTCGCTCAAAGGTAGTTTGCCGATGCCGGTAGAGGGGGTTGTGATCAGTTTTTTTGGGCTTGAAAAGGACTCCCGTTTTGCGACGGTGACCAGTAATAAAGGTGTCGAGATTGAAGCACGTGTAGGATCACCGGTAAAAGTAGTTCATGATGGCTTGGTCGTTTTTGCCTCCTGGATGAAAGGTTACGGTAATCTGTTGGTGGTTGATCATGGCGGCGGCTACTATTCTATCTATGCCCACTTAGAGGAGTTCGCTTGTCGGATTAATGACCGCCTCCAGGCGTTAGATGTTGTTGGTCAGGTCGGACAGGGGGTACTTTCCGATGCTCCCTCACTCTATTTTGAGATTCGCAAAGGCGGTATCCCAGAGGATCCGTTGGTCTGGATCTCACAGTTGTAGAGACGGTTAGGTACATACTAATTAACTTTACACGTAAAATGGTCAAAACTTTAAATTTACTGCAGCAAAATTTGTGTTGATTTGTGTTCATCTGTGGTTAAAAAAGCGGAACCACAAATGGACACAAATTAACACAAATAAAAGCAACCTGTTTGATTCCGGTTTTGCCGGGTTAAGGTCATGGATAATTTTTCTAAAAAGAGCGATTTCTGTAAGGACGGTGGAGAGTTGGGTGCCGGCCTTGATTCAGGTTCTTGTTTGTCAATCTTTTGGAGGTTTCTGAAGATGGTTGAAAGAAATAAAGGTAAATCGATAACTTTAGGTGTGATATTCGCCCTTGCCGCCTTTCTGGCCATTCATCTTGGGGTTTTACCGGGTAACTCCAGGGCTCGGGAAGAGGCTCAAGCCATCGATTCCAAGAGTCCTTATGAATATATAAAACTCTACACTGATACGTTGAGTCTGGTGCAGAAGAATTATGTTGAAGAGGTTGAAGTTAAAAAGTTGGTATACGGGTCAATTAAAGGAATGCTCTCTGATCTTGATCCGCATTCGAGTTTCATGCCGCCGGACATGTTCAAGGAGATGCAGGTTGAGACGACTGGTTCTTTTGGCGGTTTAGGTATCGAAATTACGATTCGCGACGGGGTCTTGACCGTTGTCTCTCCGATTGAAGATACACCCGCCTTTCGGGCTGGGATTGAAGCCGGTGACCGGATCATTAAAATTGATGGTGAATTGAGTAAAGATATGACCCTGATGGAGGCGGTCAAAAAGATGCGCGGCCCTAAAGGTGAAGAAATTACCATCTCGATTATGCGCCAAGGGCTCAGCTCACTGCTCGATGTTACGATTATCCGTGATATTATCAAGGTTGTCAGTGTCAAAAGTAAAATGTTGACCGAGGAAATTGCCTATGTTCGCTTGACTCAGTTCCAGGCCCGAACCTATGCTGATCTTAATCGTAAAATGAAAGAGATGAAAATAGAGTATCCCCTTTCCGGGCTGGTTCTTGATATGCGAAACAATCCCGGTGGTCTGTTGCAGCAGGCGGTCAAGGTTTCAGACTATTTCTTGAAATCAGGTCTGATTGTCTATACCGACGGTCGCATCAGTAAACAGAATATGCGCTATCAGGCCTATGATGACGGTACTGAGGGTGATTATCCAATCGTGGTTCTGCTCAATGGTGGCAGTGCCAGTGCCTCGGAGATTGTTGCCGGTGCCCTGCAGGATCATAAACGAGCTTTGGTCATGGGTACCCCGAGTTTTGGTAAGGGTTCAGTGCAGACCATTATACCGCTTGAAGATGGTTCAGCCGTGCGTTTGACAACCTCGCTCTATTATACTCCGAGCGGCCGCTCGATCCAGGCAAAAGGGATTGAACCGGATGTTCTGGTTGAAGCCGGTACTGTAGTGCGTCGCGACCAGCAAAAAGGAATCATGTCGCATCTTAAGGAGAAGGATCTCAAAGGTCATTTCGAGAATGGTAACGGTCATACCGAAGACTCTGAAACGCCGCAAAAACCTAAACCGCAATCGCTTGACGAGAAAGATCAGAGCGGTGGGGAAAGTCAGACCTCTGCCGACAAAGTTAATGACAAGGCCGATGGTAAGAAAGATGAGTGGCGTGAGGATGTCCAGATTTTGCGGGCTGTGGAACTACTTCAAGGTTGGCAGATCTTCAAACAGCTTGGTGTGCAGTAGTTAAAAATTGATAATTTTAGACAATTTACTGACTATTTTTAGACGGCGATGGCCGGTTATTGTCGTTTGTTTGGCCGGAGGTGCCCTGCTTTTTTCTTTGGGTTACTTAGTTGCCGAAAGATCGTCTTCAGCATTGCTTGAATCACGTCGGCAGTCGTTACTTCATCCGGTTTCTGCTATGCAAAAACCACTGATTCGGGAGGATTTGAGCAAAGCTCTAAAACGGCTTGATGAAAAGCTGCTTAGTTGTCAACCGGCAATCGTTGTCGATCAACGTTGGGAGGTAATGCGCAACGGCTCACATGAATGGGCCCGGGTACGGTTTCAAGGGGAGTATCAGGGACTTGAAACTCTGGTGCCGGTATTGAACTCCTACAAGGAACTCCTGGCTCAAGATTTCAATCTTCGGGTATTGATCCATCTCGATAGAAACAGTGGAGCTCTAAACCTGCTTATCCTTGATGGGGAAGAGGTTGTGGTCGTTGGCAGCTTCAATGCTCCGAGCCGGGACTTGATTGTGGAGCCGGAAGTTGCTCGTCCACAATTGGCAATTGTGATTGACGATATGGGGCACAGCCTGGAAAGTGCTGCCGAATTTTCGGCCTTGCCGTTACCTTTGACTTTCGCAATTTTTCCCTTGTTGAAAAACTCACTTAAGGTGGCATCCCACTTTGTTGATCACCATTGCGACATCATATTGCATGCTCCGATGGAGCCTCGTGGTTATCCGTTGGTAGACCCTGGTCCCGGAGCCCTCTTCATCTCCATGGGAGATGAAGAGGTATGCTCTGTTTTTCTTGAAGACTTGCAATTTATACCGGGGATTATCGGCGTCAATAATCATATGGGTTCACGCTTGACTGCAGATCCGCAGAAAATGGCTCTGGTTATGGAAATGCTAAAAGGCCGTGATCTCTTTTTTTTAGACAGTCGCACAATTGCCGACAGTGCCGCTTACGAGAAAGCCGTAGAGGCCGGTATTCCGGCGTTGCAACGAGATATTTTTCTTGATAATGTGCCGGATGTAGAGCATATTATGGAACAATTTCGGGCTCTTATTGAGGTTGCCACGATAAAAGGTCGGGCCATCGGCATAGGTCACCCCTATCCTGTGACCGCTACTGCCTTAGCTCTTCTGCCGGAGATGGCGAATCGGGCCGGGGTTGAGATTGTCGCTGTGCGGGAACTGGTTAATCACTAAATAATAACGGAGTTGGTTTAAATGATTGAGGGGATGGTTTTCGCTTTTGTTGGCGGTCTCGGACTTTTTCTTTATGGCATGAAAATTATGTCGGAGGGTTTGCAGAAAGCGGCCGGTAACCGTTTACGCCTGGTTCTTGAGAAACTGACGACTAACCGAATTTCCGCTTTTATGGTTGGTGCCTCGGTAACCGCAATTGTGCAGAGCAGTAGTGCGACAACCGTGATGGTGGTCGGCTTTGTCAATGCCGGCTTGATGAACCTGATGCAGGCTATCGGCGTGATTCTCGGAGCCAATATCGGGACGACGATAACCGGGCAGATGATCGCTTTTAAGGTGCACCATTATGCCCTGCCGGCGATCGGTATCGGGGTGGCTCTGAAATTCTTTTCCCGGAACCGGCGTTGGCAGTATTTTGGTGAGATTCTGCTTGGTTTCGGGATGTTGTTTTACGGTCTTGATGTCTTAAAGGAGGGTCTCTCCTTTCTCAAAACCCAACCTTTTTTCCAGGAAGCGTTTGTCTCTTTCAGCCATAATCACATCATGGCGGTACTGGCCGGCGCCTTGCTGACAATTATTTTACAAAGCAGCAGCGCAACCGTTGCTATCACCATGACTCTGGCGGCTAGTGGCGCCTTGACTTTTGAAGGAGGTTTGGGCCTGATCTTAGGTGAAAATATCGGCACTACTATCACTGCTCTTCTGGCTAGTATCGGTACTAATGTTCCGGCTAAACGGGCGGCCCGAGCCCATATGTTGATTAACGTCTTGGGGGTTGTCTATATGCTCTTGCTTTTCCCCTTCTTTGCCAGATTGGTTGATAATTTTACGCCGGGCGATCCCGATATGGTGCTGGTCGGAGCGCAACAAGCGGCCGAGTATGC
>JAYEMC010000456.1:0-1641 GCA_034717935.1 Pseudomonadota bacterium
GAGAAACTCCTCACCCGGAACCGTTCTGGTTTTCACCTGTTTAGTTTTCGATTCCGTATACCTGAAGGTAACAGTCCCATTTTCACAGGCAAGAATATCTTTCTCCTGAATAACGCCTTTGTAGAGGTAGCGTCCCAGATAAACAAAAGCCTTTGCACCATTGCCCACATTTTTGCAATCAACCACCCACTTTTTCGGGCAATCTTTAGGTACCTAAGTGTAGAAAAACTTAAGACCATACAGATCAAGCTTCACCGCACTCCAAGAGAGGTAACGCAGCAGATCATTAAAATAATCGAGCAGCTGGTCTGCGCTCAACTGATCCGTAAGCCGTGCCGACGAACTCGGCTCCAGCATGCGCAAATTGATGCTTTACGGCAAAAAAATATGGTAACGCCGACCCGCAGCTCATCGAGGGCGACAGTTTTCGCATGATTATTGCGACACCGGAGTTCGGCGATAACCCCGCGATACAGATTAAGACTGTAGATACAGATAAACCACAAAAACCCATCAACGACCAGTCAGGGGCAGAGTCGAGGGCAGAGTCAGGGGCAGAGTCGAGGGCAGAGTCGAGGGCAGAGTCAGGGGCAGAGTCGAGGGCAGAGTCAGGGGCAGAAAAAATCCTACTGCTATTGCAAAAAGAGCCGTTGGCAAAATCCAATATCGCAGATCAACTTGGACTGAATACCGTGACCGGAGCATTGAATCGGTCAGTAAAAGATTTACACATGAAAGGTCTGATTGAGTTTACCATTCTCGACAAGCCCAACAGCCGCCTACAAAAATACCGCTATAATGACTGGATTTCATGCTATCAGGATAGGATAACAGAAACAGAAAAACCCGCTACAGGAGCGGGTCATCTGGTCTTTATTGGATTGTACTGGATGATCTATTGGTGCCGAAGGCGAGACTCGAACTCGCACGACCGTAAGCCACACGCCCCTCAAGCGTGCGTGTCTACCAATTCCACCACTTCGGCAAAGGGATTGTACTTATACTGAATCATATCCATAACTGTCAATCAATATTTCTATTTCTGATCTGGTGCCGGTGCTGTTATCGGAGCGGTCACTGAGCTTGGCATCACGGTTTGGGAACTTGGTGAACCGTAAAAATAAGCCAGAGTGAGGCTGGTCAACATAAAGACAACAGCGGCTCCAACAGTGACTTTACTCATGAAGTTACCACCCGAAGAACCAAACATGGCTTGGCTGCCGCCACCACCAAATGAAGCTCCTGCCTGGGCACCTTTACCCATTTGTAACAGAACAATAACGATCAGGGCGATAGAAACGACAACGTGCAGTCCGATTAAAATAGAGGTCATGGGACTTTCTCCTGTGAAAAATTTCAAGAACCGCAGCACGCTAGCATAGTTATATGGCTTTGCAAAGTATTTTTTTTAAATTGGATGACTGAAGAATCTGGCGATTTACGCTACAATGTGATTTCTATTGACCGAACATTATAATATCATAGGAGCCTGTCCGAGAATAGCGACCCACGCCCTGTGGGCGAATTTTGATAGAGGAGCTTGGAGCCTGTCCGAGAATGAATGACCGGCTGCAAACCCAGCTGTTTGGCTCATATTTCGGCTCCTTTTTGCCCCATAGCTACGGCTATGAGGCTGCAAAC
>JAYEMC010000457.1:0-1639 GCA_034717935.1 Pseudomonadota bacterium
TTGAACTCGGAGTGCCCTTCTCCGATCCCTTAGCTGACGGGCCGACGATTCAGGCGGCCTCTTTACGCGCCTTGGCCCAGGGGACAACCTTGAAAAAAATTATCGCCATGGTCAAAGAGATTCGTCGGCGGACGGAGATTCCCTTGGTTTTGATGACCTATTACAACCCCGTTTATCGCTACGGTTTGGAAAAATTTGTTGCGGATGCAGCGGCTGCCGGGGTTGACGGGCTTATCGTTCCCGATCTCCCTTTGGAAGAGTCGGAGGAGTTGCGCTGCTTGGCGGTCGATAAACTTGCGGTTATTCCTCTGGCCGCCCCGACTACACCGGATGCTCGTCTCGCCAAAATAGTTGCGGCGGGCCGTGGTTTTCTCTACTATGTCACGGTAACCGGGATTACGGGTACAAGAACCCGTCTGCCGGAAGAACTTTCGCAATCTCTTGATCGAGTCAAAAAAATTGCCGGAGTGCTGCCGTTAGCGGCCGGTTTCGGGATTTCAACCTCGGAGCAAGCGCGTACGGTCGGCGCTCATGCCGATGCCATTATTGTCGGCAGCGCTCTGGTTGAGATTGTTGCGCAACACGGTGCCACAACTATAGGACGGCAGAAATTGGGTGATAAAGTCAAAGCCTTGCGTCAGGCTTTAGATATTTAGTGCGCGACCGAAAACTACCAATTTCCTCGATTGCGGCGTTAGGCTCAAATTTCAATCCTCAGAATACTTAGTAAATCAAAAGGGGGTTACGCTAATTTAGCGTAACCCCCTTTTCTGTGCTTGGTATAAAATTTATGACGTTAAAAATTATTGAATACCAGTGATATTGCTTGCTTTTATGACTCGTATCTTTTATTCTCTGAAATTATGAAAATCAAATCTAAAAACTCTCCCTTCTTTCCTTCCGGCTTGGCTGAGAATCTGTTTTCCATGCTCGATCAATGCCAGCGAAAAGTTGATAATATTTCCCCTGAGCAGTTATTGGCTGAAGCCAAAGAACATCTCGAAAAAGCTCATCAGGCCCATGCTCGTAATGGAGTAGCGAACGTTCAAGTAGCCCAGGCAATTTATGATGTTTTCAAGATAGTCGTTGCCGACTGGGACAATATTCCTTTTCAGGCCCAACCTTGGTGTAAAGGGATGATCTCTTATTTCACTTTAAGAGATGATGATGTTGAAGTTGTCAACTCCTGCTTAATCTTTGCCGACCGTGAGGATCTCTGCATTAAGCTGGGAGAGGTGAAAGAGTTACCACCTCCGGGAGCGGAGCCCACTCCTCGACAACTGATAAAACCAAAATATTCATCTACAAAAGTTCCATTAGCACCAGGAATGCGGGTTTTGTGTCGTGATGCGGAATGGTTAGTGACCGGTGTTAAAAATATTGATCCTGCATCCCTGGAAACCGGGAGAGATACCGCTAATCAATCGATCCATTGCATCGGGGTTGATGATTTAGTGCGCGGCCATGAAGCCATTTTCCTGACCCAGTTGGATGAAATTATTCCGGTTGATCCTCGCAACACCAAGCTCATCAAAGACAACTCAAACGGTTACAAACTGTCAAAGCTTTTTCTTGGGGCCCAGTTAAGACAGATGCCGGCCTCGGGTATTAAGCCGGAACTGGATGGCCTCGGGGTTTT
>JAYEMC010000458.1:0-1636 GCA_034717935.1 Pseudomonadota bacterium
GCGCTCAATCGAATTGTAAAAGCCATGAGTTACCGACGCTGGTCTCAATAGAATTTTATCCCAACCCCTGGTGAAGCTATGGAAGCCTCAGAAAAAACCGCTTGGTTTTCACTCTTGGTCAATCTCCTACTGGTCGCCATAAAAGCGTCTCTGTCCTTCCTCTCCGGCAGTTTGGCGATTAAAGCCGATACCATCCACTCCCTTACCGATGTTGTCTCAGCCAGCGTTATCCTGATCGGTATCAAAATCTCGAAACGTTCCAGTCGCAGCTTTCCCTACGGCCTCTACAAGGTCGAAAATCTCGTCGCTTTGGGAACCTCCCTGTTGATTTTTTTGGCCGGCTATGAAATCGTTCTGGCGGTTCTTGAGGGATCTGTGCAAATTATCCCGGCCCAACTTCCTTTGGCCGTTGGCGGTATCAGCCTGACTATTCTGATAACCTTTCTTTTCTCTCGCTATGAACTCAAACAAGGTATCAAGACCGGCTCGCCCAGCCTGGTCGCTGACTCTCGCCATATCTGGACAGATATGCTCTCTTCGGTGGTCATCCTGGTCTCTCTATTGGGGAGCGCTCAAGGCTTTGCCATAGACCGTTATGCCGCCCTGATTGTGGTTCTTTTTATCGGACGAGTGGCCTTTATTATCATGCTTGATGCGGTTAGTGTCCTGCTCGACGCCTCTCTCGCCCCGGAGTATCTCGATAGAGTTCGGGAGATTGTTGTCGCCGATCCCCGGGTGGAGCAAATCAATGAGCTGCGGGCACGCAACGCCGGGCGCTATAAATTTGTCGAACTTGATCTGACCTTGCGGGTAAGATCGCTGGAGAAGGGACATCTGGTTACGGAAGAGATCAAGCAGCGTGTAAAAGAGAGCCTGGAGAATGTAGATCATGTGCTGATTCACTACGAGCCGTGCCAAAAGGAGCACCTGACTCTGGGCCTTCCCCTTAACTCCGATCGCCAAACCATTTCGGAACACTTTGGCGAAGCCCCCTTTTTCCGACTGGTTACCGTACGTTCGTCCGATCTTATGGTCACGGTTGAAACCACTCTGAGTAACCCGTTCATGAATGCAGAAAAAGCCAAGGGAATTAAAGTTGCCAACTGGCTTCTGGAAAATGGTCTGGATCTAATGATTGTCCGTCGGGATCTGGCCGGCAAAGGGCCGGGCTTTGTCTTAGGCAATGCTGATTGCGAAGTTCTGGTGGTTTCGGAAAGAGTTGCCGACGTAGCTCTGACTACAGTTAAAAAAGATCTGGGCCGGCCAAATTTAGGGTTGTAATTTTTTTAAATAAGTATACGGGGAAATTATATGGCAAACAAGCAACCTGCCAACAAACCCAAGGGCCCTGTCAATGTCCAACCCCAATGGCTGCCTTGGTGGCGATATCTCATCTGGTTTTTTGTCATCATGGCGTTTTCCTGGTACTGGTCCAGTCCGGCTCAAAACCGATCACAAAGATTTTCCTACACCGAGTTTAAAGAGAAGGTTCGGGCCAATGAAGTCACCAGTGTAAACCTGCAAGGTGATCGGGTTTCAGGTAATTTGCGGCAGATTGCTATTTCTCCTGAGGCAACCAAAAAAAAAGTTCCGCTTCGTTTTGTGTCGACGCTACCACCGGTAGATGACCCGGAAC
>JAYEMC010000459.1:0-8610 GCA_034717935.1 Pseudomonadota bacterium
AGGGGATTAATTCAGGGCTGGCCCCGGCCGCCGAAACTCCGGGGATCAAAGCGGTTTCGGTTGAGGCGATAGTACAGGTAAATAGAGGCGGAGCCTTAAGGCACTCGTCAAGAAAATTTTCGCTGTGTTGAGGTTCGTGAACCTTGATTATGGTAGGCTTTTGCATATTAATCATCTCATTTCTCAGGGTGTATTAGTAACTATTCAGATGCCTTTCAATTTATCGGGATTGGGGGCATTGCTGGTACAAGGTGCGTCAGCACCCCAGCTTTGACCCCATTTATGGGGGCGAAGCAATGTTCGCCGTCATTTGCTGTAGCTTTATGGAAGACGCTCTGATCATCAGCGGCGAAAAACATGAGTCCCTTTTTGCCCCAGTCGCCGGGCCTCGCTGCGGGCGGCACTCTTGCTTGGGAACCAGCCGAGGCGGACTCGGTATAAAGGTTCTCCATCAAGAGTGGTCTCTTCAATAAAGACCTTGCTGTTTCGTTTGGCCAGTTTTTTCTTGAGGGCTAGAGCTTGAGTGTGACTATTGAAAGCGCCGAACTGAATCGCAAAAGGTTTTTTCGAAGAGTTGGAGATCCTCTCAGGCAGTTTTGTGATGTCGAGACGAACCATGGCGGTGCCGTTCTTTTCCATCTCCAGTCGCCGGGCTCCGGTCAGGGAGAGGTCGATAATGCGGTTTTTGATGAAGGGGCCGCGATCATTGATGAGCACCTCAATCTGGCGGTTGTTTTCCATGTTGGTTACCAGTACTTTGCTGCCCAAAGGGAGTTCCTTGTGGGCGGCGGTGAGGGCGTGCATATCATAAATTTCGCCACTGGCAGTGGCACAGCCGTGAAAAGGGTGGCCATACCAGGAAGCGATGCCTTGCTGGTAAAAACCAACTTCAAGCTTTTGTGGGCTGGTGGCCTCCTGGCTTATGGGGAAAGGCGCAGCCTCGGTTCTAACGGGTGCTTTGCTGGTGCAGGCAGTCAATAAAAAAAAAGGCAAAAAGAGAGTGAATAGGGGAATTAAAGGCCATTTGCTTCTGGGGCCGGCTTGAGGCTCACGAAAGAATTTTTTCATATTGTTAAAAACCTAGTGTAATCCGGAGCTATTCATCATTATCACTTTGGTGAAATTATCTCCGATCTGGAGCTGGTTGATGCAGCCAAAGTCTTGATTTAATGTGAAAATATCCTTGCTTGGCAGGCCCAGAGCCCGGGTCAACAGGAGCAGGTTAACCCCGCCATGAGCGACGATGACGATGGTTTCATGGCGATGTTGTGAAATAAGATCGTCAAATTCAGGATAAATCCGGGCTTCGACCTCTTTGATGGTTTCACTGCCGGGGATTCGGTAGTTGTGAAAATCAGCAAATTTTTTTGTCACCTGTTCCGGAAAGCGTTCCTCAACCTCGGCCAGGGTCAGGCCCTCCCAGTCGCCCATCTTCATCTCACGAAGATTTTCTTTCAGGATTAGAGGGCAGCTAATTTCCTCAGCGATAATTTCCCCCCCCAGACGGCAGCGAGTCAGGTCGCTGGCATACACGGTAGTGACTTTAAAACGAGAGAGTTCGCGGCCGCGTTGAGCCATTTGCGCCAGGGCTTTAGGCGTGATATCCACATCGAAGTGGCCGTTATAGCGTAAAGGGCCATCAAGCGTGTTGACGGTTTCGCCATGCCGGAGCAGGAATAGGGTCGTATAGTTTTTTTTCATAATTTTTCTTCTAATTTAAACGGCGGCTGCGAGAATGAGCAGCGTTAGAGCTTCACCGCTCTCGCAGGCAAAGCCCAAAATGTCGCCGGTGACTCCGCCTAGTCGGCGTTGGGTAGTATGTTTTATGATTACAACGTAGAGCGCTATGGCAAAACAGCTTAGCAATCCGGCAAACCCAGCAAAAAAAAGCCCGGAAACAAGAGTGATGATAACCGCTGTCAGCCATTCACGTTGACCGCAATAATTGGTGAAAATAGCTCCGAGGCCGCCTTCGGCCCGAGCGTAGACGCTGCTGAAAGTGAGTTGGACAATCGCGTAGCGGCCAAGAAGCGGAAAAATAATCAGTGCCGGCGGAGCTTTGCCGATGATTACCGTTAGAGCGCTGTATTTGAGCAGTAGCAGCAGGACAAGAGCGGTTGCGCCCATGCTGCCGAGATAGCTGTCTTTCATTATGGAGAAAATTTTCTCTCTCTCCGGTTGGCCGCTCATCAGACCGTCTGCCGTATCTGCAACACCGTCAAGATGAAAACCTCCGGAGAGAAAGAAGTGGATGGTTAAAATCAAGGCGGCACAGATTGCCGGTGAGAAGAAGAGCTTAAAAAAACAGGTACATAAAAAAAGAATCAAACCCAGCAGGAAGCCGACCAGGGGAAACCAGGCTTGAGTGCTGCCCAAAGTCTCTTCAGGAACCTCTGAGCTGAAAGATCCGGACGGCAGCGTGGTTAAAAAAGAGAGGGCTAGGCGAAATTGAGTGATAATATTTGTCAAGGTAAATTGCCTGTTTTGATGGATTTGTAATAATTCAAGTGATGGCTAAGTAAAATTTTTTGCAACGCCATCTATTTTAATCTTTGCGGTAGGCCCCATATTGTAAAATAGACCTCCCGGCAGGCTTGGGCCAGACGCTGGTTGGCAATGCCGGCAAGGTCGCGAAAACGGCGTCCTAAAGGGTGTTCGGGAACTAATCCGAGCCCAACTTCGTTATTTACCAGAATGATCGTTGCCGGGAGCCGGTTCAAAGATGCGGTCAGCTTGTCGATCTCATTAAGAATCCGCTGATCTTGATCGTTTCGTCCCATCATGTTTGAGAGCCAGAGAGTTATACAGTCAACCAGGATAATGTCAAAGTCAGCACTGGCCTGTTGCAGGCAGTCGGTCAGATTCAGAGGTTCTTCAAGGGTTGCATGCCAGGCACTGTCGCGATCAGCCTGATGTTTGGCGATTCTTTGTTCCATCTCCCGATCAAGGGCCTCGGCCGTTGCCAGATAGACCCGGCGGCCGGGTAATCCTTCGGCCATCTTCTGCGCAAAACTGCTCTTCCCGCTCCGGGCTCCCCCGCCAACCAGAATGGATGAAGTTGTATCAGTTGTCATTATACTTTATCCCTCAAACTTAATTTTCTTGCAGGCAGTTCGTAATCCAATAACTGCTTCCTGTCAATGGTTTTTGAGAAGTTTCGGAATCCGGTTGCCAACAACCGATACCAGACCCGGAAAAAGGTATTTGCTGCGGCATTTCTACCGGATCATTCAGGTAGAGAGTCTGGTCACAAATCATGATTGCGGCGGCGGCCAGGTCAAAGGCGAAAGCTGTGGGGAAAGAGCCGCAAATTTGCGAAAGATCGATGGGTAAACGGTGCTTGATTTGACTGCTCTGGAGTTTCGAGTTTTTGGAGCAAGTATCAGTGGGGCTATAGATAAATGGTACGGTGTTCTTTAATTTGGCTGAGTTTAGTTCGACTTTTTTCAGATAGCCGTACGGGGCATCGATCTCTTGGGCTCGGCCCAGTTGAAAAAAGAGACTTCCTTCGCCGGGCCCGCCTAGTCCGCTTGGTTTAGGGCTATAATTGTTGTTTTCTATGGATGCAGCTTTTTTCCGGTTGCGATAAGCTTGCCGGCAATATCCCAGCACCTCGCAGTATTCGTCAACCGCGCCGCACAAAACCGTATCAACTCGGCCCTCCGCCAGCCACTGGGCCGCAGTCAGCAGGGCCATGGGAACGGAGAGGTGACCTTGGGTTAAGCTTAAGTTGGGGCCGGTTATTTTTAGATGTTTGGCGATATGGGCGGCGGCGGCGTTGTGGACCGAGTTGGAAAACAGGGTCGGTGAGGCCAGGGCGTCACCATCTTCGATGACGGAATCGAGAAATGAGAAGGTTGTAGCGCTGGCTCCGTAAGCACTGGCGACAATCAATCCGGTGCTCTCGCCAATGAGTTCTTGGCCGCTATCTTCACAGGCGAGGCAGGCTCCCAACAGGGCCATCCGGGAAAAATGATCAAGACGGCGCAACTTCCGGCTTTTGATGAATTTGGTCAGAGTTTTAGTCGAGGCCCGAAAAATCGGCAAGTTGTCAAATCCCCGGTCGGTTTCAATCTCAGTCAATTCCGGCTCGACTTTTTTTTCACCTTTTAAAGCCGACCGCCACTCATCCAAACCGGCTCCAAAAGCGCCGACTGGCCCGATACCGTGAATCGCCAGCGGGATCATTGCCGGGCTCCATCAAGGCTTATGACCAGAGCCGCATTGTTGCCGCCGAAGGCCAGTGATTGACTTAAGGCCAGACGACCGTTAATATTTTGGGCGCACTCGGTTGGGGCGTGGCTGATTTCGGGGTCAATTGTTCCAAATCCGGCACTGGCGGGGATTTTTCTGCTTTGCAACATGGCGATGGTAAACGCTGCTTCTAAAGCACCGGCCGCTCCAAGCGTGTGCCCTGTGTGTCCTTTGGTTGAAAAGAATGGGGCCTGGGGAAAGAGACTCTTAAGGATTTTCCCTTCCGTCAAGTCGTTGTTGGCGGTGGCGGTGCCGTGAGCGTTTATGAAAGATATCTCTTCCGCTTTGCTTCCGGCGTCATTTAAGGCCAGTTGTAATGCCTGGCGCAAGCCTTTGCCTTCCGGGTGCGGGGCGGTCAGATGCCAAGCGTCACAAGAACTGCCATAACCGGCAATAAAAGCCTGCGCCGGACGGTTACGGAGTTTTCGCAACTTGTCCGATTCAAGTACCAATATAGCTGCCCCCTCTCCCAGATTGAGGCCGTTGCGCTGTTGATCAAAAGGTCGGCAAGCTTGCTGAGCGCTGATCATCAACGAGATAAAACCGTTGCAAGTGACCCGGCAGAGTTCGTCACTACCGCCAGTCAAAACCAGATCGCAGATTCCGGATTTAATCCAGCCCGCACCGATACCAATTGCATCAGTACCCGAAGCACAGGCATTAACAATCGTAAGCTGGGGGCCGTGTAGATCAAAAACTTGGGCCAGCACGGCAGCCGGATTGCTGCGCAGATAGCGGTCAATCGGCTCGAGGCTCGGATTTTTTCGATCTCGGTAGTCGCGATAAAATTTTTCATTGTTCATGGTCCCGCCGACGGTTGTGCCAACACAGACTCCAACTTTTAGTTGGGATAACTTTATATCGTTACTTTCGCCATCGTTGCACCAGCCGGCCCTGTTTAAAGCCTCGCGAGCCGCCGTCAGTGCGAGCCGGCTGGTGCGTAACCATGGTTGCTTTTCGTCTTCATCATCAAGTGGGGATAGCGGTAGTTCAAAAACCGGATATGTAATCGGATGCTCAAGTTGAAAACGTCGTGGGGCAGCCGGTTCCCGGCGTTTCTCAAACAGAGCTGCAATAGCACTCTCAAAGTCAAGGCCGGTGGCGCACAAAGCTCCAATTCCGGTAACTGCGACCTGTTTGTCCTCCCGCTTGAAAATTCCAGATTCTCCATAATTTGTAATAAAACGATTAAACATTTTTTAAAGTCATTCCCATTTTACGAAGGTGGGTGAAGCCCGCATTAGAACTCTTTCTTGCTATCCAATAAAATAGTTACCGGCCCGTCATTTACCAATTCAACTGACATCGATTCGCGAAAACGCCCGCCTGATACGGGAATCCCCAAATCTTCAATCCCGCGAATAACTTTTTCATAGAGGCTGCGCCCGAGTTCGGGTGGTGCGGCTTGGCCGAATGAGGGCCGGTTGCCTGAACGAACGTCGCCGTAGAGGGTGAACTGCGGCACCACCAATGCCGCACCTTTCACATCCTGTAAATTTAGCCGCATCCGTTCATCCTGGTCATAGAAGATACGCAAACTGCTAATTTTGCGTACCATATAATTAACATCATTAGGCCCGTCATCCACTCTGATACCAAGTAAAACCAGGAAGCCTGGGCCGATTGCCGAAATCTCCTGTCCGGCAACTCTGACCGAAGCTGATCTGACTCGCTGTATAACTGCCCGCATAAATCCCCCTTAATTCAATGTTATGGTGATTATTCAGGTATAGCGTTTTTTTCGGATATTCCAGTAAACAGAGGTATTCCCAAAAGGGTAAGGCAAAAGATGATAACGTTATTCCAACCAAAATGTTCATAGATGAGGCCGGAGAGCGTTATGCCGCAAAAACCCCCGAGATAATAAGAAAGGATATAGAGAGCATTAGCTCGTCCCTGGGCGTGGTCAAGTTTACGGTTCAAAGTGCCGATAGCGGCAGCGTGAATGGTAAAAAAGCCGATGCAGACACCGAGTAGGCCACCGATAAACACGGTCAGATGGGGTTGAGTCAGAAGAATAAGGGATAGTGCGAAGATAATGGTGCCGCCGATCATGGTAGTTCCAGATCCAACCCGGTTGCAGAGACGGCCAGCGGCTGGTCCGGTAAAGATGCCGACAACATAGACAAGGTAGATTAGCGTGATAGTTTCGGTAGATAAATTAAAAGGAGCCTCTGCCAGGCGAAAAGGCAGATAGTTGAAAAGTGAGGAGAAAATGGCAAAACTGCCGGCTGCGCAAGTATAGATGAGGTATAATTCCGGACGGGTCAGTAAACTCAAAAAAGAGATCTTCGGTTTGTTGATTTTTGCATCTTTTGTGGAATTTCGAGGGAGGGTTGTCAAGGCTGTGATTACGGTTAAAAGAATAAGTGCGGCAGCACTCAGGAGGGCGAAGCGCCAGCTGTAGAAACGATTAATCCAGCCACCCAGAAGACGGCCGCCGAGGCCCCCGCAAACTGTGGCTGAGACATATGAACCCATGACCAAGTTTAGCTGGTTTACGGGCAAGGTTTTGGCCAGATAAGCTGCCAGGCAGGTGGTTAGTGCAGGAATAAAGAGGCCTTGCAGGAAACGGGCGCAGATAAAGAGTATAAGATTGTTGGTCAGAGCGCATACCAGGCCGCCAAGAGCCACCATAATGCCGCCAATCAGAACTATTGGCTGAATCGGGATTCTGTCGGCCAGAGAACCAAATGGTAGATTGGCAACTGTAATACCGAAAATTACCGCTGAAACACTGCTTGAAATTATAACCATTGAGGTCTTGAATTCAGCTTGTAAAACCGGTAGCAGGGGCTGTGTGATGTAGATGTTGGTAAAAGATGCTGCAACCAGGGCGAAGACGATAAGCTGCAGGCGGAGATAAGGTGAGGCGTTTGGGGGCGAGGTCTTTTCGGACATGGTTTACCTGTTGTTAGTAACCGTTTTCTGTTTTTGAGTCAGGTTGTTTTGGCAATAATAACGTAACTATTCAGCGTAAGTAGAGACGCACTGTATAACATGATAGTCGCCATATTATCAAGTCTTTAAGTGTTGATAGTGAATTGTTGTAGCTGTAAATCATGACCGAATTGCGCAAGATAATTTTGCTTTTACAAATGATGTGATTGAAAGTGCGAGGGCTATTTATCTGGAAGATGACTTGGCGATAATCAACGGAATAAAAATTTTTGGAAGCCCTTGGACTCCGATGTTTATGAATTGGTGTTTTATGGCCCAACGCGGAGTAGAGATAGCCAGGAAATGGGCAAAGATTCCGGCTGATATTGATGTGCTGGTTACCCATGGTCCTCCATATGGGGTGATGGATAATGTAAATTATTTGTCACAAGGCTGTGAGGAATTGCTTCATAGAATTAAAGAGCTTGATTTGTTGGCGCACATATTTGGGCATATTTATGAAGGCTATGGATTTAGGCGAATGCCTTTTGGTCCGATAATGGTCAATGCTTCTGTTTGTAATGACAAGTACAAGCCGATTTCGACCGCACCCCAAACAGCAAATGTATGCAAATGTAAAATAAAAAAGGGCTTGTAAATAATTAAATTTACAAACCCTTTTAAGGTCTATGGTGCGAAGGCCGGAATCGAACTATGCAGACAAAATATTGAATTAACTTACTTATAGACTATATTGAATGTATTGAAGCCCCTAAAAAGGCCCCTAAAATAAAAAACAAAATGACCTCAAAGATCCAAATATTTTTACTGAACGTGGTTTTGCTTATCGCAGATAGTGTTAAGTTTAGGCATGTTGGCAAAAATGAGACATTGCTGCTGCCAACATCAAATTGTACGGAAAGATCTTAGCTTATCCAACATGGTAATATTCAGGATTCCTTGTTATCCAACAATTGTCGAATCCGGATCAGAATATCCTGCTTGCTGTATGGCTTATTGATAAAACGATTCTTACCCAAAGTGATAATATCCTGATGGATATCGCTGTCTGTGTAGCCAGAAGCATACAAGGTAAGTATGTCAGGATAGAGTTCCCTCATTTTTCCACTCAGCTCTTTGCCGCCCATGACTGGCATAATTACATCGGTAAATAACAGATCAATGGTTCCCTGGTATGCAGCCGCTTTTTCCAAGGCTTCCCGGCCATCAACTGCATCGATAACCGTATACCCTGCCTTTCGTAACTGGCGGCTGGCTATTTCTCTGATCTGTTTGTTATCTTCAGCCAGCAGGATTACCTCAGAACCACCTTTAGCCGGTTGAAGTTCGTGATCCGCCTCCGCAACTATTTCTTCTTCCATAATCGGCCAGTAAACTTTAAAAATGGTTCCCTGTCCCGGCTCACTATAGACGTAGATACTACCCTTGTTTTGCTTGACGATGCCGTAGACCGTC
>JAYEMC010000460.1:0-1626 GCA_034717935.1 Pseudomonadota bacterium
CCATTCATAAACTCCTGATAACTTTACAAACAAAAAACAAAAAAGAGCTGCTTACCGAAGGCAAGCAGCTCTTTTTAAGATTTATGGCGGGAGCGACGAGACTCGAACTCGCGGTCTCCGGCGTGACAGGCCGGCGTTATAACCAACTTAACTACGCCCCCAAAAAAATTACTGTAGCAATAGGCGGAACAGGGCTTGAACCTGTGACCCCCGGCTTGTAAGGCCGGTGCTCTCCCAACTGAGCTACCCGCCCACAAATACTTTCTTTCTAATTCAAACTATCTTTTAAGGCTTTTCCCGGCTTAAATTTAGGTACATTGCTTGCTGCAATCTCTATACTATCACCAGTTCTCGGATTACGACCGGTTCGGGCCGGACGAGCCACCGCATAGAATGTCCCAAAACCAACCAAAGCAACTTTCTCGCCTTTGCCAAGCTCATCTTTCACTACCTCGGTAAATGCTTTAAGCACCTTCTCCGAAGCGGCTTTGGTAACATCTGATTTCTCGGCAATCGCCTCAATCATTTCGCCCTTGGTCATCGTAATCCCCTCCCCTCGATGTCATTGTCGTTGTCTTGAAGAAGAAAACGTTATAGCAAAACTGACTGAGCTAGTCAAGGCAAAAAACGCTGGTTTATGCCGATTCAGCCTTATTTTCCGCCTTATTTTCATTTTCATAAAGATAAAGCGGTTGAACTCCGTTAACAATGACCTCCTCCTCTACAAGACATTTAACTGCATCCGTCTCAGGAAGATCAAACATTACTGAATTCATTACATTTTCAAGGATAGAGCGCAAGCCCCGAGCCCCGGTTTTCTGCTCCAGTGCCAACAAAGCAATCTTTTCCAATGCGGCCGGACTGAATTCGAGATCGACATGGTCCATTTTGAAGAGTTTACGGTACTGCTTGACCAGGGCATTTCGAGGCTCAGTAAGAATTTTAACCAACGACTCTTGATCAAGTTCAGACAGACTGGCAATTACCGGCAGACGCCCGATAAATTCAGGAATCAATCCGAATTTGAGTAGATCAGCCGGAGCCACATCACGAGCCGTCCCGCCGCCGGCAGAACCACTATTCACACTCTCAGCCTGAAAACCGAGGGTATTGCCACGCATACGTCGCTGAACAATATCCTCAAGACCGTTAAAAGCACCACCACAAATGAACAAAATATCTCGGGTATCAAGCTTAATGAACTCTTGCTGAGGATGTTTTCGCCCACCCTTAGGCGGAACATTGGCCACCGTACCCTCTAAAATTTTCAAAAGCGCCTGCTGCACTCCCTCACCGGAGACATCACGAGTGATCGAAGGACTGTCCCCTTTACGAGAAATCTTATCAATTTCATCGATATAGATAATCCCGCGCGAAGCTTGCTCTACGTCATAATCCGCCGCCTGCAACAGAGCGACGAGAATATTTTCAACATCCTCTCCGACATAACCGGCTTCGGTTAAGTTGGTCGCATCAGCAATCGTAAAAGGAACTTTCAAAACCCGGGCCAGAGTTTGGGCGAGTAGAGTTTTACCGCTGCCGGTCGGCCCTACCAGAAGAATATTACTTTTCTGAAGTTCGACCTCATCATCCGAGTCGATACCACGGGACGCGATTCTTTTATAG
>JAYEMC010000461.1:0-8596 GCA_034717935.1 Pseudomonadota bacterium
TTCCGGGTTCAATTGATCTGCTCTTTACTGATATCGTCATGCCGCTAATGGGCGGTAAAGAGTTAAGTGAAAAGTTGACCGCTGTGCGGCCGCAAATAGAAGTTCTCTTTACATCCGGTCATCTGGGAGACCGCGTTAACCGTGACGACCAGATTTTCAAAGGCGATCGATTTATCAATAAACCGTATAATGTATCGGAAGTCTTGATAAAAATTCGCCGGCTTCTGGATAATCGGGAAGTATGAACATACAAAGGATTCCAAAGAAAACAGTTTATGAAGTCATCAATTTGTTGCAACTATTCAGCTAACCCGCAAATTCTGGGGACACAATCCCGATTTCCTTCGGAGAATCAGGTTATGTCCCCAGAATTTGCTGAAATGCATAAATATATGGTGCTTTTTTACTTACGCTGAATAGTTACAATTTGTTAATCAATTGGGGTAGCTCATGCAAAGAGGTAAGGCTTTGTCCTTTGGGTGGAAGTGACTGAGGTGAAATTATCGACGACGATGGCCCGTAGAGGATGGTTGCCATGCCCAAACTTGCGGCCGGTTCAAGGTTGACTGCCATGTCATCAATCATTATTCCATTTTCAGCTGTGCCGTTGATATCATCAAGCAGTTCCTGATAGATAACAAGTTCGGGTTTGGGGCGAAAATTAAAATAGTTGATATCGTAGACGGCGGCAAAAATCTCATCAAGGCCAAGATAGTCGAGTACTTTTTGACAATGCTCATTTGAAGCGTTGGAAAAGATATATTTTTCACCCGGCAGTTCGGCAATCATGGCGACCAGTTTTTCATCCGGTTCAAGATAGTCAGCCAAGGACACATCATGGACAAAATCGAGATAATGGTGAGGGTCGACGTCATGATGTACCATCAGGCCGTTGAGGGTCGTACCATGGGCCTGCCAATAAGCCCGACGCCGATGATCAACCTCAGCTAAAGGAATCTTGACCACCTCTTCGAGATAACGATTAATCAGGTGATCAACATGATCAAAGAGACCGCAATCTCGGGGGTAAAGGGTGTTGTCGAGATCAAAGAGGATAAATTCAGGTTCCAAGATCACTCACCCTCCCCCATCACCATATTCATCTTCACTTTCTGATTCTGAAAAAAAATCGTCTGACTCATTAACCTGACCCGCCCTCAGCTTATATTTCCCATCCAGACGCCGGGCTTCAGCTTTGGGACTGATATTTGTCCCTTCGACCAGATCAAGAGATAATTTGACGATCAGTTCTTTGAGATAGTCAAGGTGAGGACAGGGCGGTCCATGATAATTATCATTGGTAATACAGGAAGCCAGATGGACAACGATCTGATCTTTCGAAATGTTTTCCCGTTTCTTGCTCATGCGAATAAGATTTGCCAGTTTACGGTGGGTCGCCCGGCCGCAACAACCACCGCAAGTCATGTAGAGAATACGTAAGTTTTCCTCTCCGGCATAGGCGGAGAAGGCCCCGGAACGCTCATTAAAAGCTTTTTCACAAAAATAGCCGGAACAACGCTGTTTGACAAGATGGCATTGAATAACGGCGATATAGGTTTTCCGGTTGGTCATATTTTTCCCCTTACAATGAGTTGCAATCAATTACAATCAAACAATTTTACGTCGGTTAAACTGTCCCAACTGTTCTCTTACCCGATTTTCAATCACATCTTCGACACAGCTCATAAAACCTAAGACACATGGAACTTTTAGACTGTAGTAAACCTGTTTGCCGCGCTTTTCATCATCAACAACCCCGGCTTCTTTGAGCACCGAAAGATGTTTAGAGACAGTGGAAAAATCCGCCCCAAGAGGCTCTACCAAGTTATAAACGCAACATTCTCCCTGACCCAGTTTCTCAGCTATCCAGAGTCTGGTAGGATGAGCTAAGGCTTTAAAAATTTTAGCTTTGGCCTCGTAGAGATTCCTCTCTTCTTTCTTCATTAATTGACAACCTCCTAAATCATAATACCGAAAATATTGATCAGTGTATAGTTAATTGCGGGGCAATTTACTGTAAAAGTTTTTTTATCTCATCAGCAGATGGAACTTTGCCAACCACTTTAACCTCTCCATCAATCGCCAGAGCCGGGGTCAGCATCACCCCGAAAGCCATGATTTGATTAATGTCGGAAATTTTTTCCAGCTCAAAATCGAGGCCGAGTTCAACCGCAACCGCCTCGGCGCTTTCCGCCAACTTTGTACATTTTTGACAACCGGTTCCCAGTACCTGGATCTTCATACTTATCTCCTTAATTAATTTAACAATCCAAACAAGACGCCGCTGATAGTGGCCATAATTATAACCAAGAGAACAAAAACCACAGTTTTAACGGTTCCCAAAACACTGCGAATAACCAACATATTGGGTAAACTCAAAGCTGGCCCGGCTAAGAGCAAGGCTAAAGCCGGCCCCTTCCCCATACCATTGCCGATCAATCCTTGAAGAATTGGAACTTCGGTCAAGGTTGCAAAATACATGAAGGCACCGGCAAAAGATGCAAAAAAATTAGCTCGTAAAGAGTTGCCGCCAACTGCCTCCGCGACCCAGGTCGAAGGTATCAAACCCTCATGTCCAACCCGACCCAAAAGAAGACCGGCGACCAAAACCCCAATTAAGAGGAGGGGAAAAATCTGTTTGGCAAACCCCCAGGAAGAGTCAAACCACTCGCCATTTTCACCGCTTTCAGTACTACTGATAAGCGAGAGCCCCAATAAACCGGCCGTAAAAGCGAGCAACGGGGTTTCAGGAAAGAAAAAGGCAAGTCCTGCAACCGGCAGCGCCGCCAAGCCCACTTTCCACCAAGACATTTTGAACCAGACAATCAATATGATCGCCAGAAAGACTGCGCAAATTGCGGTAATCTGCCATTTAAAGTTGAAAATCAAAAACCAAACTCCGCTATCACTCTCCGGCCTGCCCCAATTGGCAAACACCAGAATACCAACCATGGCGGCAAAATAGAGACCATTCTGCCAAAGCGGACGGGTAACTTCATCCGGCATACACATCGAATTAAGCGTCCTCTCTTTCTCTTCACGACGAAAAATCAGATGCATTAACAGGCCGATCACGACACTAAAAACCACGGCCCCCAAAGCGCGGGCCAGACCCAGTTCCGGCCCTAATATTCGAGCCGTCAAAACAATCGACAAGACATTGATAGCAGGTCCCGAATAGAGAAAAGCCGTAGCCGGGCCAAGCCCGGCCCCCATACGATAGATCCCGGCAAAAAGCGGTAACACCGTACAAGAGCAAACTGCGAGAATAGTTCCGGAAACCGAGGCCACTCCATAAGCGACAACCTTATTGGCACCAGCGCCAAGGTATTTCATAACCGAAGCCTGACTGATAAAGACGGAGATCGCCCCGGCAATAAAAAATGCCGGTATCAAGCATAATAGAACATGTTCCCGAGCGTACCATCTGACCAGATGAAATGCTTCCAGGATGGAGCTGTCAAAACGCGCCTCGCCTATCGGCAGGTAAAAACAGGCCAAAAACACTGTAACAATCACAGCAAAGCTGCGCCATTCAATTTTTATATCCATAACTTTTACCGATCTCGATTGGTAAACTATTCAGCGCAGGTAAAAAAGCACCGAATATTAATGCATTTCAGCGTCCTGTTGAGATTTAAACCACCACCGGGCGAGAAGGCCGAATAGTTACTAATAATCATCCTTTATATTTGGTAATATAACCAAATAACCAAATAAAGTCAACCAAAGAAGCCCGGCCATCAATAATGACCGGGCTTCTTTGGTTGAGAGTAAAATTCTACTGTTTTTTATTTAGTACCTGACCGAAAACCTGGCAATTTTCTTGAGTGCAAGGCCGGCGCACTGCCAGCATTCCCGTTGGTCAAGATTTTAACCGCAAGCATACACTAAGTATTCTGAGGATTAAAATTTGAGCCTAACGCCGCAATCGATGAAATTGGCGGTTTTCGGTCGGGCACTATTTAGCTGGCCTGCCAGAGACCGTGTATATTGCAGTGTGCGCGGGCCTTAACTGAGGCGGCAGCGGTGGGGAAGAAGGCTTCCGGTGCATCTCCCGGAGCAAGAAATTTGCGGCAGAGTTCTCCATCGGCAAGAATCTCGATAAATTCGATGTAGTGTTTATCTTCCATCGGATGAGCTACACTGCCAACCGAAACTTTTACGCCACCATCAACTTTTTCGACTACCGGGACATGCTTCTCTTTGGAAGCATCAACCACTCCGGCTTCAAGCTGAACCATCGGTTCATTACAACAGGTAAGATCATCAGCTCCAAGATCAAGAACTTCAACCATTGCACCACAGAGTTCACATTTGTAGATCAGATTTTGTCCATCAGCCATGATTTCCTCCACTATTCAGTTTCCTGAATTTTCCCAAGTTAAATTGAATTACAGGTGAAACATAACAAACAAAACTAACTTTGTCAAGATAAAATCAGACTCTCGGATAACCTTCAACCGAAATAATTTTTTCCGCGAGCCGGTCACGCACTGAAATCGTATCAAATGGGGTCAAACGGCAGAATTTTTCAAATACGGCAAGTTTTTTATCTAACTGTCCGGGAGCCACTACAGCGCCGATAACTTCCCGGCCCCAGGTGCGCAGACGTTCCATAGCGGCCGGAAAATAGTTCAGAAAGGCCTGCGAGCGCCAGTCATCAACACCAATAGAGCTTTTTTCGAGTCGCAATCGAGCACTATCAAGAGCATAATACTCACTCATCATATCAGCAAGCAGCGCTAGAAGTTCCTGGCGTTCACCGATATCCTTGAAATGTTTTTCAACGGCCAGACCGGCTGCCATCAAAACCGCCTTGCGTGCGCCTTCAAGTTTCTCCCGATACCAAGCCGACTCCCCGACTTGACTCCCCACCGGTTCATCTTTGACAGAGGTATCAGCTACCTCGTTTTTGAGATTTTCCAGAACCCGCATCAGGGGCAGATCACCCGATACAGCCAGGCGCAGGAGCATACCCGGAATCAGGAGACGATTAATCTCATTGGTACCTTCAAAAATCCGGTTAATTCGTGCATCACGATAGAGACGTTCGGCTGGATACTCCCGGCTGTAACCGTAGCCGCCAAAAATCTGCAGGTTCTCATCGACAACATAGTCAACCATCTCAGAAGCATAGACCTTAACGATTGAGCACTCAATCGCATACTCCCCAATCCCTTTTAGAATCTGTTGCGAACTCTCCTCGACCGACCTTTCGACCCCCTCCAGGATATTGTCAATCAGGCCGACGGTTCGATAGACCAGACTTTCAGTAACAAAAATTCGACTCACCATTTCGGCTATCTTTTTTCGTATAAGACCAAATTCGCAGAGAGATTTTTTAAACTGTTTCCTCTCCAATGCATATTTGACCGCATATTCAAGAGCCAGCTTGGCCAATCCGAGAGATCCAGCTCCCAGCTTGTAACGACCTACATTGAGAACGTTAAAAGCGATCAGATGACCTTTACCGATCTTACCCAGAAGGTTTTCGACCGGCACCTTGGCATCCTCAAGGATCACACCGGCCGTCGACGACCCCTTGATGCCAAGTTTAAGCTCTTCGGGAGCAATCGAGACCCCGGGCATATCTCTCTCGACAATAAAAGCCGTAAAATCTTTACCGGCAACCTTGGCAAAAACAATAAAGGTTTTCGCCCATTTAGCACTGGTGATAAATTGTTTAGTCCCATTAAGCAGATAAAATTTTCCATCTTCACTTAAAATTGCCGTTGTTTTGGCAGCCAGAGCGTCGGAACCTGAACCCGGCTCGGTCAGACAGTAGGCCCCGATCTCACCTTCAGCCAGACCCGGCAGATACTTCGCCTTTTGCTCTTTATTACCATAAAAGACGATCGGCAAAGTCGCAATACAGGTATGATTTAACAGCGTTACCGAAAAGGAACCGGCCATCCCCATCTTTTCGGCAATCAGAGTCGAACTCGCTTTATCGAGACCCATGCCGCCATACTCTTTCGGAATATCAACCATCAAGAGGCCCAATTCGGCCGCCTGCAACATTAAAGCCTCACTAAGCCCTTTTTCCTGAAGCTCAATTTTGTCAATTTTCGGCCAAATCTCCTGGCGGACAAAATCCTCCGTCGTCTTCGCAATCATACGCTGTTCAGATGTAAAATCCTCGGGTGTAAAAATCTCATCAGCCTTTCCGGCAGCAAGTAGAAATTCTCCACCTTTTCGATATTTTTTTTCGGCCATTTTTTCCTCTTAACACTATTTTTGTTATAGAACAACAAAGAGCACGAAAAACACGATGAGTTCTTCTACTCAACTTTGTGTTCTTCGTGCTCTTATATAGGATTAAGATTTTAAATTAAATCTTTTTTTGATTGTGGCTATATCGAGTTATGGAGCTTGCGAAAGAAGCTCATCAAATTTCGACCGGTAATACATAAAACAAAATAGCAAAAAAATGACAGACACTGCCCGCCAGAACAAAAAGATGCCAGATTGCGTGGTTATAAGGCAGACGCCGCCAGGCGTAAAAGAGACAACCTATTGTATAGGCCAGACCACCGGCCAGCAAGAGAATTAGGCCTCCGGTCTGAACTGATGCCAACAGTGGTTTGAGGGCAACAATTACAACCCAGCCCATGCCGATATAGAGAAGAACCGAGACCAGGCGAAAGCGGCGCAAGGGGCTGCACTCGACGACAATGCCAAAAAGGGCCAATCCCCAGACCACGCCAAAAATCGACCAGCCCCAAGCCCCCCGCAGGTTTACCAAAGTCAACGGTGTATAAGTTGCGGCGATCAAGATAAAGATCGAAACATGATCGAGAGTCCTGAAAACTGCTTTAACCTTGACCTTTTGGAAACTGTGATAAAGTGTCGATGAGGTGTAAGCGAGAATTAAACCGCAGCCGAAAACTACGGCTCCGGCAAGATGCCGGACTGCACCGTAGCGAGCGGCAAAAACAACCATGATTATCAAAGCTGCCAACGAGAGGAGAATGCCGATACCGTGGGTTACACTGTTGGCAATTTCCTCTCTCATTGAATAACGGGCCGGACTGGCCATCACATCAGCTTCCAACATATTAGATCCTAATCCGGCTTTGCCGGTATTAAAAAATTAGTCGAAAAAATCTAAACTGGTCTAAGGGATCTAAGGGGTTGCCCTCTTAGGAGGCTGTCCGAAAATAGGATTTTTTTCTCAGATCAAGGCATGCGAAGAAAATTACCACAGGCATACATTAAGTATTCCGAGGATAATTTTTTGAGCATAACGCAGATATGGGGAAAAAAGACATTCTCGGACAGCCTCCTAGATCTCTTAGACCAAATTTTGCGTTGTTGCAAACTTTAAATTCAATACAAATTACGCAGGCTAATGTCAACTACATCATTTCATAAATACCGGCAGCCCCCATACCTCCCCCGATACACATTGAGACAATCCCTCGTTTACCTTTACGGCGTTGAAGTTCATGCAGAAGCTGGGTTGTCAGTTTGGCTCCGGTACAACCTAAAGGATGACCCAGAGCAATAGCCCCGCCGTTGGGATTGATATCTCCATCCCAATATCGTTTTTCTATATCAGCAACCCTGGCCGAGTAGATAGCCTGTGAAGCAAAGGCTTCGTTAACCTCAAAAACATCGATATCCGAGACTTTGAGCTCAGCCTGTTGCAAAACTTTCGGAATTGCAAGGGCGGGACCAATCCCCATAACTTCAGGCCGACAGCCGGCCACGGTAAAATTGGTCATTTTGGCGATAGGTTTAAGCCCTAAGGCCTTGGCTTTTTCAGCACTCATGATTAATGAAAAAGCGGCTCCATCAGTCATCTGCGAGGAGTTACCGGCAGTTACAATTCCACCAGCTTTAAAAGGTGATTTCAGCTTAGCCAAGCCTTCAACAGTCGTTGGCCAACGCACACCGTCATCAACAGAAAAGGTTTTAAGGGTTTTTATTTTCCGACCATTGGCATCGGTAGTGTAGCGGCAGGCTTCAATCGGAATAATTTCATCTTTAAATTTTCCGGCGGCAATCGCTTCATAGGCGCGACGGTTACTTTCGACAGCAAACTTGTCCTGATCTTCACGCGTAACCCCAAATTCATCAGCCACATTTTCAGCTGTTATCCCCATTGAGACATAAGTGTTCGGCAAATCACCCCACTCCGGGTGGGGCCGAAAGATACTACCACCCATCGGGATATGACTCATCGACTCGGCTCCGCCGGCAATCACAACATCAGCCCAACCCGCATTAATCTTGGCCGTCGCATCAGCGATTGCCTGCAGACCGGAAGAGCAGAAACGATTAACCACCACACCGCTGACGCTCACCGGCAAACCGGCCCCTAAAGCCAAAACCCGGCCCAGATTCATACCTTGTTCAGCCTCGGGAAATGAGCAACCACAAACCAGATCATCAATATCTTCGGGCTTTAATTCAGGCACTCTGGCCAGTAAACCTTTAACCACTTGAATCCCGATCTCGTCACCCCGGGTCTGCGCCAGACCACCTTTTTTATATCGGCCACCGGCACTACGAACGGTCGCCACGATTACTGCTTCAGTCATTGTCCTATTCTCCTTTTGGCTTCTTAAAATGTCCACCTGCTTCGTTC
>JAYEMC010000462.1:0-7282 GCA_034717935.1 Pseudomonadota bacterium
CCGACTGGATAAGACCTTCCCCACTAACGACTGCTCGATGTGAATACTCTCACCTAAACTGGTCGAGGTCGGCCGGCATCCAAATATAGAGATTCTGACATTCACTGAAGTTGATTGTGTCGAAGGCCAAGCGGGAGATTTTAAGGTCGCCCTGAAAACCCGTCCTCGATATATTATCGAAGATCAATGCACCGGTTGTGGAACCTGTGTCGAGTACTGTCCGGTGACCTATCCTGATCAATTTAATCAGGAGATATCGGATAATAAAGCGGTTCATGTTTTTTTCTCCCAGGCTATACCCCTGGTTGCCTATATCGATGAAAGTTGTCTTTACCTTAAAGAGAATAAATGTGATATTTGCCGAGGCGTATGTCAGGCTGATGCCATAGATTTTAGACAGGTAAGCAAGAAGAGAGAAATAAGTGTCGGGGCTATAATTCTTGCGGCCGGGATTGAGCCTTTTGATCCTAAGGTCAACCCTGAATATGGCTACGGCAAGTTGCAGAACGTCGTCACCAGTATGGACTACGAGCGCCTCTTATCTTCCACCGGTCCTTACGAAGGAGAGGTGCTGCGCGCCTCCGATAAAAAGCACCCGGAAAAAATAGCCTGGATTTCATGCGTCGGTTCGAGACGGGTTACCGAGGGCGAAAACAGTTACTGTTCCGGTGTCTGCTGTACCTATACCCAGAAGCAGGTGATCTTGACCAAAGGTCATGATGACGGTGTCGATTGTACCGTATTTCATAATGATATTCGTTCCCATGGCAAGGATTTTGAGCGTTATTTTGAAAGAGCTGAACAACTGCCAGGAACCCGGTTTATCAGAAGTTATGTTTCGATTGTAGGCGAAAACCCGGAAACCAAGAATGTTATTGTTCGGTATTCTACTTTTGATGACGGTGTCAAAGAGGAAGAGTTCGATATGGTTGTCCTCGCCGTGGGCTTGAATCCTCCGGCTGAGTTTAAGGCGTTGGCGGAGAAGTTTCAAATTGAGCTTAACGCTCACGGATTCAACAAAACTATTGATGCCAACCCGATTGCGACCACCCGCCCCGGAATCTTTGTCAGCGGCGCTTTTCAAGGGCCGACCGATATCCCGGAAGCGGTTTTTACGGCCAGTGGTGCCGGCACCCAGTGTGGTGAATTTCTTGATTACCGTCGGGGTAAATTGGCGCAAGAGAGGATCTATCCGCCGGAGAGAGATGTTTCTCAAGAAGAACCTCGAATCGGTGTCTTTGTCTGCCATTGCGGAGCTAATATCTCAAGTGTCGTCAATGTTCCTTCTGCGGTTGAGTATGCCTTAACTCTGCCCAATGTGGTCTACGCACAGGAACAGCTTTTTTCCTGTGCGACTAATTCAGCCAAAGAGATAACCGATTTGGCCAAAGAGAAAGGGCTTAACCGGGTGGTTCTGGCGGCTTGTTCGCCGAGAACCCTGGAACCTCTGTTTCGGGATACTTTACGGGAAGCCGGGCTTAATCAATACTATTGTGAGATGGCGAATATCAGAGAGCACTGCTCCTGGGTTCATGCCAAACAGAAAGATGAAGCGACGCAAAAAGCCAAAGATCTTATTCGCATGTCGGTTGCTCGAACCCGTCACCTTGAACCCTTGCAGGAATTTGATCTGGACGTAAATCCGACCGCTCTAGTCGTTGGTGGCGGTATCGCCGGCATGACCTGTGCACTCTCTATCGCCAACCAGGGGCATGAGGTTCAACTCGTAGAAAAGGCTAAAGATTTAGGCGGTATGGCGCGTCGCATTCACTCCACGCTCGAAGGCATGGATGTGCAAACCTATCTCGATAATCTGATTCGTGAGGTTTACAGTAACCCTCTGATTCATGTCTCTCATGAAGCGACGATTACCGACGTTGCCGGTTACGTCGGGAATTTTACGACGACACTGGAGAGTGAAGGCCGCATCAAAGAGATAAAACATGGGGCTTCGGTTCTGGCGATTGGTGCGGATGTCTATAATCCATGCGAATATCTATATGGGGAAAACGATAAGGTTCTCACCCACCTTGAGTTGGGCGAAGAGATCGCTAAAGGTGAAGAGAGCGTCGTTAAGGCCGAGAGTCTGGTTATGATCCAGTGTGTTGGCTGCAGAAATGAAGATCGGGACTATTGTAGTCGGGTTTGTTGCAGCCATGCTATTAAAAATGCCTTAAAACTCAAAGAAATTAACCCGGATATGTCTATCTATGTACTTTTCCGGGATATGCGAACCTATGGCCTGAAAGAGGATTTCTATCGGGACGCGGCCGAAAAAGGTGTAACTTTCATCCGTTATGAAACCGATGATAAACCTGTAGTTGAAGAGGTTAAAGCGGGGGGTAAGTCGATTTTGCGAGTAACCGTCGCGGATCCGGTTTTAGGCAAACGGCTTGAGCTTGATGCCGATGTTGTCTCTTTGGCGGCAGCCGTGATTCCCGCCGCTACCACCCATGAGATAGCTAAAATGTTCAAAGTGACTTTGAGCCCGGATGATTTTTTCAAAGAGGCCCATGTCAAACTGAAACCGGTTGAATTCGCCGCCGATGGCGTTTACCTTTGCGGTACGGCTCACTATCCAAAACATATCCAGGAGTCGATTAATCAGGCTTATGGTGCGGCCGGCCGGGTCTTAACTTTGCTCTCAAACGATACAGTTACCGCCTCCGGCTCGGTTTGCGAGGTCAAAGAGGACGACTGTATTTCGTGCGGAGCCTGTATTACGGCCTGTTCGTATGACGCTATAGAATTTGTCGAGACCTCGAAAGGCCGCAAGGCCCGGGTTAATCCGGTGCTTTGTAAAGGCGACGGTCTCTGTAACGCTAAGTGCCCAACCAATGCGATTGTCTTAAAGCACTTCACCGATGAAGAGCTCATTGGCCAGATCGACGCGGCCCTGAGCAAAGAAGAGATCCTGCAACAAATTGATGCGGCAGTTTGATTCGTCCATTGCCAATTAAATTTAGTTCAAAAAAGTCAAAATCTTTTTTAGCCACGGACACACACAGACAAACACAGATTCATATTGTTTTTTGCCCGCTTTTGTCCGTGTGGGTCTGTGGCTGAAATTATATTTAGTTCCGGCTAATCCGGGTTAGGAGTAAATAATGTCTGCAGCGCTAGAATTTAAACCCAAACTCTTAGGCTTCGTGTGCCACTGGTGAGCCTACGGGGCGGCTGACCTGGCTGGAGTTTCCAGACTACAATATGCAAGTGAGATCAGGCTTATTCGAGTAATGTGTTCCGGGAGAATCGATCTGGAATTTATTCTTAAAGCCTTCCTCAATGGACAAGACGGCGTCTTTGTTGGTGGTTGCAAGTTGGATGAATGTAACTATATCACGCATGGTAATTACGATGCCTTAAGCAATGTTCATCTCTGTAAAAAAATAATGAAACATATCGGCCTCAATCCGGAACGTTTAAGAATCGAATTTATGTCCGGAGCTGATGGAGCTCTTTTGGCCGAGTTTACTGACGAGTTCACCAAACAGGTGAAGGAGTTAGGGCCGTTGGGCAAAAGTGAAGGCTTAGATGAAGAAGAGTTGAAGTTAAAGCTTGAAGCGGTTCGAAGATTAGTCCCCTACATCAAATTGGTGGAGAGGGAGAGGCTGAGAGTACCGGTTAAATCGGAAGAAGAGTATAATAAATTTTTCGCCAGTGATGAAACCAACCGTTTGATTGATGAACTGATTACTGATAAATTGTCAGTCAGTGAAATTTTGTCGCTACTTAGCAATAAGTCTCTTTCAACCGGCGAAATCTCTAATGTTCTCAATCTTGATCCGTCGACAGTGGCAAAATATATCAGTGACTCATCAAGACAGGGATTGATCAAGTACGATGAGAGCGGAAACTGTTACGCTCTTGCCTAAGGAAATAAGAAATATGGATAACGATAGAATCGATCAGATTATTGCCCAGCATCATGGCGAAGCCAGTTCGCTGATTCAAATACTGCTGGATATTCAAAGTGAGCACCATTGGCTGCCCAAAGAAGCTTTAAAGAGGGTCAGCGAAAAACTGCAGGTTCCTTTAACCCAGATACAACATATCGCCACCTTTTATAAAGCCTTTAGTTTAGTGCCCAAAGGACGGCATCAGGTTCATGTTTGTGTGGGTACGGCCTGCCACGTGCGCGGGGCCTCACGGATTATTGACACCTTGCAAGAGTTAACCGGGATTAAACCGGGTGAAACCGATCTCGATCTGAAATTCAGCCTGGAGACGGTTAACTGCGTCGGTTGTTGTGCTTTAGGTCCGGTGATTGAGATCAACGGTAAGACTTACGGTAATGTGACCCCCCTCGAAACCGTAGATATACTGAAAAATTATAAGTAGGATAAAACTATGTCGCGAATAAATTCGTCTGCTGCATTAGAGAAATTTAGACAAGAAATATTATCGAAAAATGACGCCGATACGCCTTGTATCTCGATCTGTGCCGGGGCCGGTTGTATCGCCTCCGGGGCCGATGAAGTTATCACCGCTTTTAAATCTGAGATCGAAAAACAAGGCTTACAGGCTGAGGTTAAAATCAAAGAGACCGGATGCCCCGGTTTTTGTCAAAGAGGGCCTGTAATCGTTATTTATCCTGAGGATACCTGTTATCTCCAGGTTAAACCTGACGACGTTCCCGAGGTTGTCGCGCAAACCATAAAAGAGAAGAAGGTGGTCGAACGCCTGGTCTTTACAGATCCGGTTACGGATGAAAAGGCGCCGCTTGAATCCGATATCCCCTTTTATAAGAATCAAGAGCGCAATATTCTCGGCAGCAACATTAAGATTGATCCCAAAAGTATCGAAGACTACCTGGTGCAGGATGGTTATTTAGCTTTAAGCAAAGTTCTTAGCGGGATGTCGGGCGAGGATGTTGTCGAGGAGATTAAAAAATCCAATTTGCGTGGCCGTGGTGGTGGTGGTTTTCCCGCCGGGAGAAAGTGGGAAGGAACTCGTAATGCCCCTGAGCCCACCAAATATGTGATCGTCAACGCTGATGAGGGTGACCCCGGCGCTTTTATGGATAGAGCTTTGCTTGAAGGGAACCCGCACTCAATCCTTGAAGGTTTGATTATTGGAGCCTATGCGATTGGCTCTCATGAGGGTTATATCTACGTGCGCCAGGAATATCCACTGGCCGTAGAAAATATTAACCTCGCGATAAAGCAAGCTGAAGAGTATGGTTTTCTGGGCAAAAATATTCTCGGTTCAGGTTTTGATTTTACGGTTCAAGTCCATCAGGGGGCCGGGGCTTTCGTCTGTGGCGAATCGACGGCCCTGATGACGGCTTTGGAAGGCCGGGCCGGAGAACCTCGGCCCAAGTATATTCGTTCCAACATCAAGGGACTTTGGGATAAGCCCAGCGTTTTGAATAATGTTGAAACCTGGGCCAATGTGCCGCTGATTATCAATAAAGGGGCGGATTGGTTTACGCAATTTGGCACCGAAGGAAGCTCCGGGACCAAGATTTTTGCCTTGGTCGGTAAGATCAATAACACCGGCTTGGTTGAAGTTCCCATGGGCATCTCACTCAGAGATATTATCTATAATATCGGCGGCGGCATCCCTGACGGTAAAAAGTTCAAAGCCGTACAAACCGGCGGCCCGTCCGGAGGTTGTATTCCTGAAGAACTGCTGGATTTGGGCGTCGATTTTGATGAGCTCTCCAAAGCCGGCTCAATGATGGGCTCGGGCGGGATGATCGTCATGGACGAAGATACCTGCATGGTCGATGTCGCCCGCTACTTCATGGAGTTCTTAGCCGATGAATCGTGCGGTAAATGTGCCCCTTGTCGTGAAGGCACGCGGCAGATGCTTAAAATCCTGACCAATATCACCGAAGGTCGGGGCAAGGAGGGCGATATCGAGCTTTTAGAAGAGCTTTCCGAAGTCGCCCAGGAAGCAGCCCTTTGTGCTCTAGGCAAAAGTGCCCCAAACTCATTCTTAAGCACCCTGCGCTACTTCAGAGGTGAGTATGAGGCCCACATCAAAGAGAAACGCTGTCCGGCGCTCTCCTGCAAAGAGCTTATCAACTTCTATATTGATCCGGCAAAATGTCAGGCCTGCGGGGCTTGCCTGAAAAAGTGTCCGGCCGATGCAATTATCGGCGGCAAAAAGCTGATTCATATCGTCGACCAGGAGAAATGTACAAAATGCGGCACCTGCTTTGAAGTCTGCCCGACAAAATTTGGCGCCGTAACCAAAATCTCCGGCGTCCCGGTACCGCCCCCGCTTTCAGAAGAAGAGAGAACTGTAGTCAAAAAGAGTAAGGAAAAATAATGAGTGAAATAATTCTAGAGATTGATGGAAAAGAGGTTAAAGCAAAAGCCGGAATGACAATTCTGGATGCCGCCAAGAGTGTCGGAATATCGATCCCGACACTCTGTCACCATGAGGCCCTGGAACCTTTCGGGAGTTGTCGCCTCTGCTCCGTAGAGGTGGAAGTTCGCGGCTGGACAACCTTGGTTGCTTCTTGCGTCTATCCGGTGGCGGCAAATATTATCGTCAAAACCAGATCTGAAAAGATCGACAGAATCCGCAAGATGATCTTGGAGCTCTACCTGGCCCACGCTCCGGACTCATTTGATTTGCAGGATCTGGCTCAAGAATATGGCGCCGATAAAGACCGCTTTGAAAAAGAGTCCTCATTTTGCATCCATTGCGGCCTCTGCGTCAGATATTGTAACGAGGTCAAGCAGAAAAATGCAGTAGGCTTTGTTGACCGAGGCGCTCGGAAAGAGATCTGTTTCATTCCGGAAATTGCTGCCAAAGAGTGCTGGGACTGTAAAGAGTGCTTCCCTCTCTGCCCAACCGAAGCCCTGCAAGCCGCATACGTTTTGTCTCAAGCTATGTTTACGCCTCGGGAATAGGTAACTCCTTCACCTATTAGGCTGTTGCTACTTTATAATTTGGGGCGTAATAAAAATCATTAGCTCAGTCTGTCTGGAACTTTGATAATCATGTTTGAAAAGCCAGCCGAGAAGAGGAATCTGGCCGACGACCGGTACGGAATCGTTTGAATCTTTTTTGTCACTCTCGATAATTCCACCTACAACGGCTGTTTCACCATCCTTTAAAAGTAATGAAGTTTCAACTCTCTGGGTGTTTATTGCATATCCATCTGGTGTTAACTGGCCTAGTGAGTCTTTGGTTACTTTTACAATCATTGAGACCATATTATTATTGGTAATCGTCGGCGTGACCTGGAGGCTTAATTCAGCATCCTGAAATTCAGTTGTAGTTCCATCCTGAGAGGTTGTTTGATATGGAATTTGCGAGCCCT
>JAYEMC010000462.1:7292-8579 GCA_034717935.1 Pseudomonadota bacterium
TTGATTGAGGGCCAGCACTTTTGGGTTAGAAAGAATGTGGGCTGTACCTTTCTCCTGCATTGCTGATAGTTGTACGCTAAGGTTATACTTGTTGATCTTGCCGAAGATCATTCCGATACCGCTGGTTATCGCATCCGCCGGCAGGTTGACGGCATAGTTACTGTTTATATCAGTTCCGGGGCCAGGGTTTACCGATGGTGCTTCTGTAGTGCCGAGATTATTGTTGCCCGATACCCCATAATAGCGGTCATTCGTGGTTTTACCCCAGGCTCCACCCCACTGAACGCCAAATTCATGGGCGGCATCCCTTTCGACTTTAACAATTTTAGCCTCAATCATAACCTGTCTTACCGGCTCATCAAGTTCTCGCAACAGAGCCTTGGCTTGGCTGATGCGATCAGGAATGTCTCTGATAATAAGGGAGTTGGTGCGGAGATCAGTTTCTACAGATCCGCGGTCACTTAGGATGGTATTATCAATTTTATCGGCGACCTCATTAATATTGGCAAAGTTGACCTTAAGGATCTTTAAAATGGTGGGCTGAACATCTTCTTCAACTTTTCTGCTCTCGGCTATGGCTCTTCTCTTCTCTTCAATAGCTCGCTGTTCTTTTGTGAAGACGGAAAGTGGTGCAATGCGGACTACATTGCCTTCACGTTCCATTCCTAATTGATGGGTTTTCAGGACGATACTTAAAACCTGTTTCCAGGGAACCTCTTTCAGTCTTAACGTTACAGTTCCTTTGACGTTGTCACCCATGACCACATTGAGGTTGTTGATTTCGGCAAGAAAACGGAAGACATTTTGGATGTCGGTACCTTTGAAATCGATAGTGATCGGGTTGTTATGTTGTTTGAAAGGGCGACTCTTTCGGGATGTAGTCGGGGGAGGGGAGGTGCTGTTTTTACGGTTTCCCGGAGTTAAATCTTTAAGTGTAACGATAAGCTCTTGGTTATGTGATTGCTGAGTGAAAGGGGGTAGAGTCGTGTATTTAGAGTCAAGTACAATACGAATTTTATCATTTGTGTGACTTGAGCGTAAGCGGGCATAGCCGCTCTTATGAATGATCTGGTTGACATTGTTTTCGATTAAACTGGCTTTAGGGAAGTCAATTACCAATCGGGAAGGGTTTTCAAGTGTGAAGATATTGAAGTCAATTTCGTTTGCTTTTGAACTGGTGAAGTGTAATTTGACGGCTCCATTTTGCGCCGTAGCCTCAAGGGATATGATGTTTTCTGTGGCTTCGGCTTTAGCAAATACCAATAAAAAGCAGGTCAGCAATAAAAC
>JAYEMC010000463.1:0-8579 GCA_034717935.1 Pseudomonadota bacterium
CGCGATCAGGTGATCAAGTATGTGACCGAAAAATATGGTGAGGATCGTGTCGCCCAGATTATCACTTTTGGCCGGATGCAGGCCAAAGGGGTTATTCGGGATGTTGGTCGGGCTCTGCATATGCCTTTTGTCGAAGTCGGTAAAATTGCCAAACTGGTGCCCAATGAACTGAAGATGACGTTAAAAAAAGCAGAAGAGCTGGAGCCCGGATTTGCAAAATTGCGCCAAGGCAATGCTCTCGAAAGGGAGCTTCTCGAGGTCTCTTGCTCTCTGGAAGGATTGAATCGGCATGCTTCCGTTCATGCCGCCGGGGTGGTGGTGACTGATCAGCCTTTGGTTGATTATCTACCGCTTTATCGAGGAGCTAAAGATACAGATGTTGTTGTAACTCAGTATGATATGGGTTTTGTTGAAGAGTTGGGATTAATTAAATTCGATTTTCTCGGCCTAAAAACTTTAACTGTCATCGATAACGCTTTAAAGATCATCAACCGAAACTGCAAGAGGGAGGAAGACTTTTTTGATGTCAGTACGATTCCATTAGATGATCAGGCCACCTATGCGTTGCTCTCCTCCGGGGCTGCAGTTGGGGTTTTTCAGCTCGAAAGCAGTGGTATGCAGGATCTTCTGGTAAAGCTTAAACCGGGTTGTTTTGAAGATATTATTGCCTTGGTTGCTCTCTACCGTCCCGGTCCGATTGAGAGCGGTATGATTGATGATTTTATCGCCTGTAAGCATGGTCGTCAGAAAGTTGAATACCTGTTGCCCGAATTAGAGTCGATTTTGCAAGAAACCTATGGGGTTATCGTCTATCAGGAACAGGTTATGCAGATCGCGCAGAAGCTGGCGGGCTACTCCTTGGGGCAAGCCGATATTTTGCGTAAAGCGATGGGTAAAAAGAACGCCGCAGTGATGGCGGCCCAGCGTGACAGTTTTCTGGCTGGGGCGAAGGGAAACCGGGTAGATAGTAAAAAAGCCGAAGAGATTTTCGACCTGATGGCCCAGTTTGCGGAATATGGTTTTAATAAATCACACTCTGCCGCCTATGGTTATGTCTCATATCAGACGGCTTATCTCAAGACCCATTATCCGGTTGAATTTATGGCCGGATTGTTGATGGAGGATATGAATGACACCGACAAAGTGATCAAGAATATTGCTGAATGTCGGAGGATGGGGATTAAAGTTCTGCCGCCGGATATTAACGTTAGTGAACGCTCCTTTACGGTGCTCGATCAAGATATTCGATTTGGTATAGCGGCGGTTAAAAATGTCGGCGGCAAGGCGGCAGATGAAATTATCCGGGTGCGAAATATTGAAGGAGTGTATAAATCTCTTTTTGATCTTTGCTGTCGACTCGATCTTTCCAAAGTTAATCGCCGGGTTCTTGAGAGTTTGATAAAGTCGGGGGCTTTTGATAATGAGGGTGTGCCTCGCTCTCGACTTTTTGCGGCTATCGATATGGCCATGGAAAATGGTCAATCGGCTTCCCGTGATCGGATTTGTGGGCAACAATCACTCTTTGCCTTCGCCGGTGAAGAACTGACCCGAGAAGATGCTTCCTATCCGGATGATGTAGTTGCCTGGAGTGACAAGGAACAACTGACTTATGAACGTGATATGTTGGGTTTTTATTTAAGTAGTCACCCTTTGGAAAGTTATGTTGATGAGCTTAAACGTTGCACAACTTCAAAGGCGGCCGACCTTGTAAATTGCGGAAATTCGGCCCAGATGCGGATTGGCGGTCTTTTGACCTCGGTGCGCAGTAAGCGAACCAAGAATGGCAAAATTATGGCTTTTGCCGTACTTGAGGATCTCTCCGGCTCGGTTGAGGTGACTCTTTTTGAAGAGACTTTTACCAAATCTAAGGATTTTATCGAAAATGATGATCCATTGATTTTAGAGGGCCGGGTCGAAATTAATGATGACCATACGAAAGCAAAAATGGTGGTTAGTGAGATTTTTGGTCTCGATGAAGCCCTCTCCACAGTAATTGAAAAAGTGGTTATGACTTTATCGCATGAGCAGGCTATTCCGGCCCGTCTGGCAATGCTGCAGGATGTTATGCAGCGCCATCAGGGAAATTGTCCGGCTTTTATCAATATTGTGATGCCTGATTGTGAAGTAGTTATGGCTTTAGAAAAATTCCCCCTGCAACCGTCAGCTGACCTCGTGCAAGATGTCAAAGCTTTGTATGGGGGAAATGGCAATGGCAATCGGATTGTTGAATTTGTTTCTTGATATATAGCTACATTTTTCAGCCTTGTCCGGATTGCTGATTGCAACCCGGGCTATCGGGTTATTTTCTTCCACTTCTGAAGTTTATGCCCTTTAGGGTGCAAAATTTTTATTTTTCCAGCGCTCATTACGCCAAAATTGCGAAACTCGCTCGTACCTCACTCAAACAGTCGCAATTTTTAAGGCTCCATTCGCTGGGAAAAATAACAAAATTTTGCGAGACGTTCCAGAAAACAACCCGATATCCCTAAATTTTTTTGCAAAGTAAGTTGCTAACCGGACAGTACTGACATTTTTTATAAAACCTATAAACAAGTAGAAGAGGATGAAGATGATTAAAAGGGAAGTAATTGATGCAATGCTGGCAGCCCGTGGTCAGGTTGCGGAAAATATAGAGCGTAAAGCGATGATTCAGGCCGTGGTTGATAATCGTGAAGCCTTGGTTGCCGCCAATGGGGCTCTGGCAACCTGGACTCCGCCCGAGTCAACCGGACGGAGTCCGAAGGATACGCTGATTGTTAAAAGGGCTTCAAGCCAGGATAAGATTGACTGGGATTCACCCAACAATATAGCGGTGTCGGAAGAAACTTTTGAGATGATTTTTGCCGATGCGGTTGAGACTCTGCGGGGCAGAAATGAGCTTTATGTGACGGATCGGGTTTTAGGGGCTGATTCAGCTTATGCGCTTCCGGTGAGAACCGTGGGAGATCAGGCCCTGACCATTCTTTTTACCGACAATATGTTTCGTCCGCTGCCCGATGACCTTGGTTGCAGTGTTTTTGCTGATAAAGGTTTTACGTTGCTGGCTCTGCCTTATGATAAACTTGATCGGGAACGCTATCAGGGTCGTCTGCGGAATTTGTCTAACGGTAAAGCTTCTGATTTGGCAGTGGTTATCGACCTTGATCAACGAGTTGGTATAGTCTATGGTTCAGCCTACTGTGGCAGTGTCAAAAAATTGATGTTCTCGGTTATGAACTATATGTTGCCTGAAGTTGGCATCTTGCCGCTTCATTGCTCCGCTAACGAAGGGCCGAATGGTCACGTTGCGCTTTTGCTCGGACTTTCGGGAACCGGTAAAACCACTCTTTCCGCCGACCCGGAGCGAGCCTTGCTCGGTGACGATGAACATGGTTGGGGTGATAGCGGAGTTGCTAACTTTGAGCATGGTTGCTATGCCAAAATGATCAATATTGATCCAGATAAGGAACCCGAGATCTATCAGGCGATCATGCATGAAGGCGACTATCTTGAACACGGTTCAATTGTTGAAAATGCGATGCTTTATCCTGATGGTCATTTCGATTTTGATGATGAACGTTTGACGCCGAATTCCCGGGGCTCCTACCTTTTGTCCGAGTTAAGTAATATCAAACCCTCTTCGGTAGCCGGGCATCCGCAGACCATTCTTTTTTTGACCGCCGATGCCAATGGGGTTTTACCTCCGATCAGTAAACTTGATCCGGCTCAGGCGATGTTGTGGTTCTTGATGGGGTATACCAGTAAACTTGCCGGTACGGAGACCGGAATTGTCGCGCCGGTAACCACTTTTTCCCGTTTTTTCGGGGAACCTTTTATGCCCTGTAATCCGGATGTTTATGCCGGGATGTTGGGTTCCAGAATGGAGTCTCATAAATCGGAGGTCTTTCTGGTTAATACCGGTTGGAGTGGTGGGCCTTTCGGAGAGGGTGAACGGATGGATATTAAATTGACCAGGGCTTTGGTGAAAGGGGCTATGAACGGTGATTTAAAGGGTGTTGAGTATCTTGATGATCCGGTTTTTCATGTTAAAATTCCGCAGAATTGTCCCGGAGTGCCGCCGCAAATTCTCAACCCTCGTGAGACCTGGCAAGATAAAGAGGCTTATGATCATCGGGCTCAAAAACTGGCCGGTGAATTTGCCGCCCATTTTGAGAAAGCTTACGGCAATAAAAATATTGCGGCTGAAATCGCTGCCCAGTGTCCGGGTAGGTAGAAGGATGAAGGATAAAAAAAGGTAACTATTCAGCGTAAGTAAAAAAACACTGTATATTGATGCATTTCAGTAAATTCTGGGGACATAACCTGATTCTCCGAAGGAAATCGGGATTGTGTCCCCAGAATTTACGGGTTAGCTGAGTAGTTACAAAAAAAAGTAAATATTCGGTATTCCACCATACACCATAAAGCTATAGCAATTGGAGTCGAACTTTGCTTCGCTCTTGCTAACGGGGTCACGTCTGGACAATTGGCGGGTTAACACTGTGTTTTTACACAAGTTTCACGGCCGTCAAATGTCCAGATGTGACCCCAGCCAAGACAGGTTGAATAAAAACTGCGACGTAACTATTCAGCTTGGAGGGCGGTCAGGTGGTTTCTCGGAACGTCTCGTAAAATTTCACTCTAACTCGGGCGGGGCCAACTATTGACGACAGTTTTTCCGGCGATGGCGCCAGATATAGAAGATACAGCAAAAGAGAAGGAAAGGTATGAGCAGGTAAAAGGCCTGGTGGGAGTAGCGACTGATCAGCGCCTGATTGTTGCCGACCAGGTAACCGATAACCGCCAAAATGATCACCCATATACCGGCCCCTAAGCCGGTTGCCAGAATGAACGGTATCAGGGGTAAACGGGCGAGTCCGGCAGGAAATGAGATGTATTGGCGGACACCTGGTATCAGGCGGCCGACGAACGTACCGAAAATTCCGTGATTGTAGAAAAACTTTTCGACTCGCTCAAAGGCCTCCGGTGTCAGGCCGACATAACGACCGTAGAGAATCAGAGCCGGACGGCCCATCTTTAAAGCCAGCCAATAGTTAAATAGAGCCCCGAGAATGCTGCCCAGAACTCCGGCCGCGATAACCAGGGCCAGGTTCATCTCTCCGCGTTCGGCAAGGTAACCGGCTGGCGGGATCACGATTTCACTGGGGAAGGGGAAGAAAGAGCTTTCCAGAAACATCATGACCACAATGCCGCCGTAGCCTAATTTTCCGACAATGGCGACGATTGTTGTTACTGTTTTGTAGAGTAATTCTTTCATGCTATAAAACTCTTAAAAATTATCCGACCAACGTCAGCAATAGGGTTGCGGAGCCGACTACCGAGCAGTACAGGGCAAATATTTTAAGGCGCCGTTCTTCAATTATCATAATTAAAAATTTAAGCGCCATCAGGCCGGTTATCAGGGCGGCTAGGGCACCAGAGAGGCAGATTGGTATCTGGCTGGCGGGAATCGCGCTGATTTCATTGAAATTTAAGAGTGCGGCCCCGCTGATTGCCGGGATGGAGAGAATAAAAGAGAACCGGGCCGCCACCCGGGGTTCAATTCCCAAAAGCATACCCACCGCAATTGTTGATCCCGAGCGCGATATTCCCGGAATAATTGCCAGACCTTGGGTGATGCCAACAGTTATGGCATCAGCAATCCTGGTGCTTTTTTTGGTTAGTTTTTCCGGTTTCTTATTTTCTGCCAACCAGAGGAGTAGGGCTGTAATCAGCAACATTACGCCGACTACATCAAGACGGTTGAAGAGGGTAACAAAAAACTTTTTTCCGGTCAATCCGATGATTCCGGTTGGGATAGTGGCCAAAAACAGCATCAGGATAAAGCGCCGCTGTTTGGCGGCCTCTACTCCTGAAGTGTAGAGTGATTTTATCAGTAAAGCCAGGTCGTGTCGGAAAAAGATTATGACTGCCAGAAGGGTGGCAAGATGTAGGAGTATCTCAAAGACAATTCCGGGTTGGTGCCAGCCTGGCAGCAGGTGCTCAGCAATCACCAGGTGACCTGAACTGCTGACCGGGAGAAATTCGGTCAGTCCCTGGACGATTCCCAGGATAATAGCATTTATTAGTGACAAAAGAGGGTCTCAGTGTTGGTGGGTGGTTGTTCGGGCTGTTTCTGCGAGGCTCCTGATAACAGAGCCTTAGCTGGTTGTCAAGAGGTGATGACGATTTTCATTAACATAATTTGATAATGGAAATAAATTTTGTTGATTTGGATATTTTTTTAAGAAAGCTCATAAAAAGCGCTTTTTTTTTGATGTTTTCCCTCTATTTTCAAGGGTTGCTTGTTCACAGTCCGGCAAATCTTGGCTGGATACTTTAAGGCGGTTGCGAAAAAAACTTTTACGAAATTGATTGACATTTGTAACTAGTTGAAATTAAAGAGTAAAAATAAAATGCTATGGATTTCAATGGGTTCACTAAAAGGTTAGTATTTTAAGTTGTTTAGAGCTTTTGGTGCGGGTTGTTAACAGTTTGTCAACAGGGTATAGTAGACTGGTAAAAACATTATTTTTTGTTGTTGTCATATATTTATAACGCTGTTATTTTAATTTGTTGTTGAGTTTTTATTATGGAGATAGGCATAGTTTATTTATTTGATTTTGCTTGAGAATAGGGTATGCTTGTAGGTAGTTTGTAATTGTATGATTGTAACTGATTTTATTAATCAGGGAGCCCCCTGAGATAGCATTTGCTTTTCTAAAGTTTCTTCGAAAACCTTTAGAAAAGCATCAACTGCCTGGGGGTCAAACTGGCTTCCGGCGCCATCCTTGATCTCCTGAATGGCAATTTTAAGGGGGAGAGGTTTGCGGTAGGAGCGTTCAGAAGTCATCGCATCAAAAGTGTCACAGACAGCTATTATTCTGGCCAGGAACGGAATCTTGTTTCCAGCGAGACCTTTGGGGTAACCTCTGCCGTCGAACCTTTCATGGTGGGCCTCAATAATTGGCAGGAGATGGCCGAGAAATTCGAGTGGTTCGAGGATTTTAACTCCTTTGCTCGGGTGGGTTTTAATAGTTTCGTATTCCACCGTATTAAGCTTGCCGGGTTTGTTGAGGAGTTGCTCTGAAATTCCGATTTTACCGATGTCGTGGAGCTGAGCTGCATAGAGCAGGTCGAGTTGGTCATCTTTCGATAAATTTAGCTTAGCAGCCATCATGGTTGAATATTCGGCGACCCGTTTCGAATGGCCTTGAGTGTAGCGATCTTTTTCTTCTATGGCCAGGATGAAAGAACTAACGGTTTGAACCACCCTGTTGTGCAGAGACTGAGTGGCCTCTTCAATTCTTTCTTCGAGGGTGTTTTGGTAGGCAAGTTTATCTTCTTGAAGTTGGCGGAATTCCAGGGCTCTGTTTAATAAAAGTAAGAGCTCTTTGACCCGGAATGGTTTAGTCATGTAATCAAAAGCCCCGAGCCGCATATGGTCGAGCGCCATATCAAGTTGCGCGAACCCGGTCAGGATGATGATTGGTATCAGGGGGTAATGTTGTGCTCCATGTGCGATAACCTGGTCACCTGACACTTTTGGCATCTTAAGGTCGCAGATGACTGCATCAATGGTGTCATGGTGTTGATCCAGGAGGGTGATTGCTTCATCGCCGTCACAGGCTGTAAGGTGTTCGAAATCAAGATTTTCCAGGGTTTCGGAGAGGATCTCGCGAATATCTTCTTCATCATCAACGATGAGAATTAATTTTTTGTCATTAAGCATAAGCCGTCTCTTTCGGGCGTTAGGAGGCGTTTGTTATTGTTTCTACACTTGTATTGATTGTTTCAGTTTTTGTCAAGTCGTTATCTTTAAGGAGGGTTTGTTTTGGAAATAGCAGGTTCCGTAATGTTAGCAACGCGGTTGGCTCAGGAGTTGGTCAATCTGCAAAAAAATGGGAAAAAGATTGTTTTTACAAATGGTTGTTTTGACTTGTTACATCCCGGACATGTTAGCTATTTGGCCGCAGCGCGAGCCTTGGGCGATCTCCTTGTTGTCGGGGTTAATTCTGATGCTTCCGTGCGCAGGCTGAAAGGGAAAAAAAGGCCGATAATGCCCGAAGTGGCGCGTTCTCAACTGTTGGCGGCTCTTTCTTCCGTAGATTATGTGACCATTTTTGCCGAAGATGATCCTTATCAACTGATTAGTTTACTGCAGCCGGATATTCTGGTTAAGGGGGGGGATTGGGATACAAATTCAATTGTTGGACGGGATATTGTTCAGGCCAAAGGTGGCAAGGTCTACTCTCTACCCTTTATCGATGAGTATTCAACAACCGCTATTGTTGAGGAGATCATTCGTCGTTACACCTGAGGCTGCTATTTGCAATTTTCGACATTTTTACAGGTGGCTGTAGAGTCAGGCCAGCTCCGCATCCCTTCTTCTTTTTCATGAAATAATCAATTTAATTGCCATGATGATGACGACCACGGTTACCACCTTTTTAATCCAGCGATGGCCTTTAAGGACGGTCAGGTGAACCCCGACCTGGCTGCCGATCATGGTGCCCGCCGCCAGAACCAACCCCAGAGTCCAGTCAACTTTCCCTTCCCAGGCAAAAATTGCCAGCGAAATAAAAGTATAAGCCAGAATA
>JAYEMC010000464.1:0-1610 GCA_034717935.1 Pseudomonadota bacterium
AACCAACTCGTCGTCCATCATCGGCAGGACTTTAAGTTCAGCCGTTTTCATACGACGTAAGGCCGTCTTACTGATTTTACGACCCTTAAGCAATAGAACCTCACCGCTTTCAGGATCTACAATATCTTCACGGGCCTTGAAACTGGCAACCAAGTCTGTATTTTCATAATCAATGACACGCGTGTAGCTACCACCCGGCAAACAGTTAACCACAACACTATCGTAAAAGAGGTTTAACAACTCTTCAGTCGAATAACCCAAAGCGCGCAGGAGTACGGTCGCCGGTAATTTACGACGCCGGTCGATACGAACATGAATAAGATCTTTATTGTCAAATTCAAAATCGATCCAGGAGCCGCGATAGGGTATCACCCGAGCGCTGAACAACGACATCCCACTGACCGTACTTTTCGATTTTTCCTGAGCAAAAAAGACGCCTGGTGAACGATGGAGCTGGCTGACTATAACCCTTTCAGTGCCATTAATGATAAAGGTTCCCCTTTCACTCATCAATGGTATTTCACCGAAATAGACCTCTTGCTCCTTGATATCTCGAATTGAACGTTGCTCGCTACCCTCCTCAATATCCCAAATAATCAGACGAATGCGAACCCGAATAGGTACCGCATAGGTCAGACCTTTGAGCATACATTCGCGATCGTCATAACGAGGCGTACCGAAGTTATAACTGACATATTCAATAGAAGAGGTGCCGTAGAAGTCCTTGATCGGGAAAACACTCTTAAAAACACCCTGAAGACCAATATCTTCTCTATCCTCATGAGGAATTTCATCCTGCAGGAAACGTTTAAAAGAGTCGAGCTGCAGATCGAGCAGAAAAGGGACTTCTGCGACTTCATTGATGGTCGCAAAATTACAGCGCAGACGAGGCAGGTTACGGCTATTCCGGACTACCATAGAACATTAACCTCTTTTTCAAAATTAGTTAGTATTTGATGAACTAGTTGTAAGGGGGTGGGAAGGATTGGCGCCCACAAGTGAGCCGACTGTACTCTTTAGAACCTTACAGGTTATTTTCTTGTTTAAAAAGCAAAAAAAAGTTCTGATAAAAGCACCTATTTACGGGCTACGCCCGCACCAGTACAAAAAACAACGTAAGGGATAGGGTCTCTCAACCCTATCCCTTACGTTTTAAAGCAGTTAAAAACGCTTAACGTTTATCACTTTTCAATTACTTAACCTCGGCAGTAGCCCCGGCTTCCTCAAGTTTTTTGACAAGCTCTTCAGCTTCATCTTTGCTGACACCTTCCTTGATTGCTTTCGGGGCGCCCTCGACTTCAGCTTTTGCTTCTTTCAAACCAAGTCCGGTAATTTCACGAACAGTTTTGATAACCTGAATCTTCTTTTCGCCGAAGGAGACCAGAACAACATCAAACTCGGTCTGCTCAGCAGCAGCAACCTCACCACCGGCAGCCGGCATGGCCGCAACGGCCATCGGAGCCGCAGCCGATACGCCAAATTTTTCTTCAAGTTCTTTTACAAGCTCGGAAAGCTCGAGCACGGACATGTTTTCAATAAACTGGATGACATCTTCTTTGGTAACTGACATAATCTAAAACTCCTTAATAAATCTGACTCTTAAAGTCTTT
>JAYEMC010000465.1:0-1610 GCA_034717935.1 Pseudomonadota bacterium
AACTTTTGCTTTGAACGATGCACTGTGATTTTTTCTGATACTACCCATAAATGAGCCTCCTTTTTTTCACTATAATATGCTCATTTTACACCTTAAGCAACTGTCCTAGATTTGGGGAGTATTATAGACATCAATAAAAGCTTGTTCGAAAAAAGCCTCGGGAGCGGTGGGGTCAACCGCCGACATTGACCGATCTCCGCCGTACACTCGCACTTTTTTGTCATCTTCATCGTACTCATGGTTAAGACAAAAGCTTATTTTTTGCACCAGCGTTTCGATCTCTTCAGGGCTCTCGACCAACCAGCGATAAAGACTTTTACTGTTGCGCATTAAGCGATTCTGTTCTTCAATATATTCCGTATAGGTAAAAGGTTGAGATCGATCAAGAATATCATAATCAACCATCAACGCTACACCGTCATCACGGCTAAACAGCCACCCCCGCATCAAACGCAAATCAGGTGAGAAGCCATCTCTTGCGAGAGCATTTGTAATTTGTTTATGAAGATAATAATCGGGCTTTGAGTTCGTCATTATTTATGTTTTTAGTTTATGGTTTAAAGCCCTGGACAGTTAACCACAAGACTTCCCGGCGACCGAGACCATCACTGTTTGTCGATGTATTTATCAAACTAAATCCAGCCTCAGTTGTGCGATCAACCCACCACTCTTGTTCCCGGATAAAAAAATAGCGTCCTTTATTGTCAATGCCCGTCTGATCCAACCCTGATCGCGCCAGACAGATCGAATAATAGAGTTTACCACCAGAACGTAGAATTAGATAAGCCTGCTTTAAAAAATCTATGATTTGAGCGTAATCGAAGTGCATTATCGTGGCGATAGAAAACAGACCATCAAATGAACCAGGCACAATTTTTTTAAGTTCTTCAGGAACTTGTCGGATTTCCATGCGACCCGCCAGTTCCGGATGGAGACGAAGAGCTTCAGATACCATTTCCGGGCTGCCGTCTAAGGATGTAACATCCATGCCTATACGCAAAAGAAACACCGCATCACGCCCACTACCGGCTCCGCATTCGAGCAAACGATCCCCACGGATGAAAAATTCAGCCATCTTTTCATGTGTAGTGCTCATCTCTGCCTGCTCGTAACGGCTGACCAGACTCTCTGCATGTGTATTATAATAATTTTGGGTCGGTGATGGTTTTTGTAGGTCAATCATATGCTCTTTATTCTCCGTCGACATGTTCGCCCGTAATTCGTTATACGCCAATTATTTCCTGGCAGAATAGTTGAGAAAGCCTCCCAGTTTAAATCAGTTTTTCTACCTCACTCCCCAAACAGATGCAATCCATTTTTCCTTTTGTTTAACCTTTGCCACGATTCTTTTTGCTGGCCCCCACTAAGAACATATGATTATTGTCATTGTCAGCGCAGTATTGAGAGAGAATAGCAGAATATGGTCGAAATAAGGGTCAGGAAATAGAGGACAGAAATAGCAAAATAGTAGCAAAATAGGGGTCAGGCTTTTACAGTTTGCAATGGGGGTCCATGAGCCACTCCGGCAAAGGATTGTCGTAAACTATCATCTTTCCGGATTACATCAAGATGAGTTGCAAAAATATCTTGAGCATCATTTAAAACTGGCT
>JAYEMC010000466.1:0-1605 GCA_034717935.1 Pseudomonadota bacterium
CAGGTCGCGATGAATTTGACTTTCAGTAGTCCGCGCTCCCACAGCACCCCAGCTAATCAAATCGGCAATAAACTGGCCAATAATTGTATCAAGAAATTCGGTTGCCGCAAGCACTTTGAGCCCCGTAATCTCGACCAACAATTTCCGAGCCATCTCAAGACCTTCATTAATGGCAAAACTGCCGTCAACTTGAGGATCATTGATTAAACCTTTCCAACCGACCACGGTCCGCGGTTTTTCAAAGTAGACCCGCATTACCACTAAAAGCTCTTCAGGATACTGATCGGCCAGTTTTTTCAAGCGACGGGAATAATCGAGTGCAGCCTCTGGATCATGAATTGAACAGGGCCCGGCAATCACCAGAAGACGCGAATCGACACCGGTTATGATACCGGCAATTGCTTTTCGGCCTTCATTAATAAATTGAGCTCCGACATCCGGCAGGGGATATTTATTAAGCAGAACAGCTGGTGGAGCCAGATGCCTGGTCTCTTTAATCCGCAGATCACTGGTTTGCAGGTTTATCATAACAACCTCTTAATATCTAACGGCAGCCAACCGGAACCAGGCACATCATGCGCAAACCCTGCTCTCCAGCCGTCAGATTATGGTTTGTGCCGCCGGGAATAAAAACCACATCACCCGGTTTAAAAGGACGTTTCTCGCCTTCAATCGTCAGATAACCATCCCCTTCGATGATAAAAATCTCATGTTCCCATTCGTGGTTATGGTAGGGTGAGTGACCGGCTGGCTCAAACTCAAAAATCCGCATCGCAAAAGTGGGCGCACCATCGGCCTCACTGATAACCCAGCGGACGGTTACTTTATCCGCTCCTTCAACCGCAACTACCTCAGCCGGAACTTCAGTATAATGTACATGTTTAAACATTGTATTCTCCTTACAACTGTTTTAGACAACGTGGACAGATCCCTGGAAATTCTGCATCAGGTGCCGTAAGCACTTCGTTATAACACCAGCAGCGGTTACATTTCTCGCCAGATGCCGGACTCACGCTGATAGACAGATCGGCATTCTCTTCAACTCCGGTCTCTCCGTCGGACAAGATTTTTAGAGATACCTGCGAAACAATAAAGATATCGGCCAACTGTTCCTGATAACGCTCCAACAGGGTTGCAGTTGAACCGCGAACCCCTAGTTCGAGGCGGGCCTCCAGTGAATTACCGATAACCTTATCTTTCCGGGCAACTTCGAGCTCTTTCAAAACCAGACGCCGCTGTACCAACAACTCTTCCCAGGTTGCGGCCAGTTCCGAATTTTCATAGTTTTCCGGTAACACCAAAAACTCCTGCAGATGAACACTCTCATCAGCTCCGGCTTCCGGCATATAGCGCCATACTTCATCTGCCGTAAAAGCCAAAATCGGGGCACAAAGCCGAACCAGAGCATTGAGCACCGTGTAAAGTACAGTCTGAGATGAACGTCGAACCGGATCATCCTGACGCAGGATATAGAGGCGGTCTTTAACAATTTCGAGATAAAAACTACTCAAGGTGACTGCACAAAAGTTATGGATGGCATGATAGATAACATGGAACTCATACTCTTCATAGGCTTTCAGCACCCGTTTTTGCAATTTGTCGAGC
>JAYEMC010000467.1:0-1601 GCA_034717935.1 Pseudomonadota bacterium
TAAAAAAAGAATTTTTTTGCGCAAAAGGTGATTCGTTTTCATGATCTTCCTCAGTATTGTCCGGTTAGATAATTGCGACCAGGGATATCAGTTTCAGGCTGGAGATCACTATACAAAGATTACCCCTATGAGAACAAGTAAAATTTATGGTAACTGTTCAGCGTCCTGTTGAAATTGAAACCACCACCGGTCGTTCAGGCGGTTTCCCTTCACTTTTTAAGTAAAATTTCTGTTTTTCCAGCGTTCATTACGCTGAAATTGAAGAACTCGCTCGTGCCTCGCTCAAACAGCTTCAATTTCGGACGCGTAATTTATGCCCTTTGGGTATTCACTGGGAAAAACGACAAAATTTTCCGAGACGTTCCGAGAAACCGCCTGACCGCCCTCCAAGCTGAATAGTTACCAAATTAAATATACTTTTTCAGCGACACATCGAACGTAAACGTTTTAGTTGAGCCGCAGCATTTATATTTTTTCCATAACGCAGTTCAAGATAATGCGCGGCGATTGCGGCGGTTTTTTGCGCTTCTAACGGGAATATCCGAGCCAGGCGTTGGGCATAGGCGGTCGGAGTTTCCGAGAGTTTTCGCGGCTGGCCGCGCCGGGCCCAGCCGCGACAATAGCGCCGATAGAGTTTGACTTCCGGCGGCACTTTTTCAAGTGTGATAATTTTAAGGATGCCAACCCCTAAGGCAAGAGCCAGAAAAGGCAAACCGATGAGGGCGGCAATCCACATATTCAAATTGTGCAACCCAAGCCCGAATCGACCGAGAAAGAGATTTTGTAGCTTTGGCCCATAGCCCAAGACCCAATAATTCCAATAAAACTCGGCCAGATCCCGATACTGACCGAGTTTTCGCAGCCAGCCGAACCCGACACCTTTCCGTAATGTAAAAAAAGCATCACTCTCGGGAAAGGCTGCGGCGATACCGATTTCGACCCGTTCCGGGGCCACGGCGGCAGTCGGATCGATACGCACCCAGCCTTGATCTCTGATCTGCACTTCAATCCAGGCATGAGCATTGTACTGACGAACAATCAGATAGCCGCCCAAAGGATGTCGTTCTCCTCCGAGATAACCGCCCACAACCCGAGCCCGCAGACCGGCGGCCCGCAACAAAAAAGCCGCAGACCCGGCATAATGTTCACAAAAACCGGCCTTGGTCTGAAAGAGAAATTCATCAACCGGGCCGCTACCGCCCAGAGATGGAGGTTCGAGGATGTAGCGAAAAGGGGCTTGTCGAAAAAGATCTAAAAGCTTTTCAACCAGAGCCTCGTCATTGAGACCTACTGCAGCCCATGAACGGCCCAGCTCAAAGCTGCGCGGATTACGCATAATTGCAACTTGAGAAAGCCCGCTCTCTGAATCAATCAGCCCGATATTTTCCGGCCCAGCGTCAGATCTTTTGAAGGTTTCGGCCGTCGTCATCCGGTAACGATAGACTTGATGCAGCGGCCGCTTGAGCAGCACTTCTAAAGCGGTCGAAAAAGAGGTTCCGGCAGGCGCTGAAAAAGGTGGATCAAGCACCAGCAACCAGGGCTGGTGATGAGCTTCAAGGGTGACCGTATAAGATTGCAAAGGCGTATGCGGAACCAGGAAT
>JAYEMC010000468.1:0-1594 GCA_034717935.1 Pseudomonadota bacterium
CTCATCAAGCACCTCGCCTGACCGCCCTAGATCTTTTTGAAGAGGCACATCCAAACCAGTTTTTTAACAATTATCTGCTTGTCCAGCGACCGGAAATTCTACGCCGACAACCTGAACTTTTACGCTTCATCGCGCCCCCCTTATCCCCAGATCAAAACAATGAGTGCATTATCCAGGTCAACCATCTATTCAATAACGCCTCCGACAACAAAACTACTGCCATCCGAGCTATCGGCCGCCTCAAACTCTACTGCTGCAGGCCCCTGCTACAACAACTTGAAGAAAACAACCTTGAAGCAGCTGCCGCTTATACACAACTTGGCGATGAGTGCGGTTGTCACAAGTTATTGGCGGCGAGTAAATCGTGGCAACGAAAAAAAAGGCGGGCAGCACTTCCGGCTATCGCCTTTTGCAACTCCCCTGAAGCACTTGCAATTCTTAAAAACAGAGCCACCAAAGGAGACCGGAACGAACGTCGCCAAGCTCTCATGGCTCTAGGACAAAATCTACACCCTGAGGCTTTACCATTCCTTATAACCATTCTTGAAGATGAGAGTCGAAACCGTGAGTGCCGCCTGATTCTCACCCTTCTGAGCCGGCACCCAAACGCCGCCCCCGACCCGAAAACAGCTAATCTCCTGGCCCGATGGCACAACAACCACAACCTCTACCCTGAGCTCATGGAGGCTTTAACGGTTTTCGGCTATGGCGATAAGTGGGAAAAAATTATAACCGAATTCAAAACCCCATTATTGCTGCTGCACCATCAAAAAATTGCCCTATTTATGACCCGCTATGCCGACCGTCCGGCAATCAAAAAAAAACTCCTCGAACTTTTATCCGATATTGACTGGACTTTTTCTTTTCGCCTTTTGATTCTCTTACAACCTCATTTAAACGGAGAGGATCTAAAAGTTCTGCTCAACCTTTTACAAGAGCACGAAGATCCCCGTGAGCTCACAATCCAGGAACGTCTAACCAAGGGTGACGACCTTTCCAACTTCAACGACGCTCTATGCGAATTCTTTAATTCCAACCCGATTCAAGCCGATGAGACTCTCTCACGCTTCATTACCGGACTCATGGAAGGTAGCCTGCCGACAAACAAAGAATTGACAGCCTGTTTCCAACGACAATCACCGGAGCTGAAAAAACTGCTTTTAGGTGCCAGTAAATTCTCAGCCGACTTGCCGGAAACCGGTCTGCCGCTCCTCCATTTCCATCAGCTCCTCTCTGAAATCACTCTTGATGGCAGCAGCTGCCTGCCTGCAATTATCAACCGAACCCGAAAATATGGAGGATTTTTCCGACCAATCATCAACGCCACAATCAGCACCATAATCGACCACGATCACAACCTGCAAAACACTAAGGTGCTACCCGATCTACAAGCGATTATCAACTTTATACGTCTGCGCTCCGGCTACAATGAACTTCGAGAAAAAGTTCTTCACCACATTACTAAAACGACACGCAAGGCCAAAGATTTACGAATATACATTGAGGCGAGCCACAACCGAGATCTGCGAATTCTCAATATCAGAAGAAATTCTACAAATAAATAATTCACAAATACAATATTAAATATTTTACA
>JAYEMC010000469.1:0-1588 GCA_034717935.1 Pseudomonadota bacterium
GGCGTCGCAAAAAGTTCCGATCTTCTGCGTCGTCGTGGTTTTTCAGACACTCGACATACTATTTGTATGGTCTCGCGCCTGAAAAACCACGACTCCTTTGTATATCGAAATTTTTATTTAGCCATCCCTAAACTCTGCAATAAATGGTTGACAACAAGTAAGCCGAAATAGTATACCAGCGGCGCTTTAAACATCAGCCCTTTTCACGCTCACAGGAGTCAAACAGACAATGCTCGACCTGAAGTTAATCCGCAACAATCTTGAGACCATTGCCGCCATGTTGACGGCACGTAACAACAGTCTCGATTTAAGTGAGTTCAAGACGCTGGACAGCCAGCGCCTGGCTCTCTTAGGCCAGGTCGAAACCCTGAAAAACCAACGCAACACCTGTTCCGACTCAATCGCCAAAATGAAAAAGGCGAAAGAGGATGCGAACGCCGAAATTGCCGCCATGCGCGATGTCTCCAGGCAGATAAAAGAGCTTGATGCCCAGATCGCTGAAGTTGAGAACCAACTCTATGAAATTATTTACCTGATTCCCAATCTCACACATAGCAGCGTTCCACAGGGCAACAGCGAGGAAGATAACAGCTTAGTTAGAGAATGGGGCACAAAACCGGAACTATCATTTCCACCGATCCCGCACTGGGAGATCGGAGAAGAGCTGAAAATTCTCGACTTTGAACGAGGTGCCAAAATCACTGGGGCTCGCTTCACCCTCTACCGAGACCTTGGAGCCAAACTGGAACGAGCTTTAATTAATTTCATGCTCGACCGACATACCGATAAACATGGCTATACCGAAGTACTGCCGCCATTTATCGTTAACGAAGCCTCAATGACCGGCACCGGGCAACTGCCCAAATTTGCCGATGACCTCTTCAAACTTGAAGGATTGGACTACTATCTGATACCCACGGCTGAGGTACCGGTCACCAATATCTTCCGCAACGAGATCCTCGAAAACAGTGAATTACCGAGCTACTTTGTTGCCTATACGCCATGCTTTCGCAAGGAAGCCGGTTCCCACGGTCGCGACACCCGAGGCCTGATTCGCCAACATCAGTTCAACAAAGTAGAATTGGTCAAGTTTTCCGACCCCGAAAACTCTTATGAAGAGCTGGAAAAATTGCTGGCCAATGCCGAATCCATTCTCCAAGCACTTAACCTTCACTATCGAGTGGTTAATCTCTGTAGCGGAGATTTGGGCTTTTCAGCCAGCAAAACTTATGATATAGAGGTCTGGTTACCGGGCCAAGGGGTTTACCGTGAGATATCATCTTGCAGTAACTTCGAAGATTTCCAGGCCCGCCGGGCCAACATCCGCTACCGTCCGAAAACCGGCGGCAAAACCCGTTTCGTCCACACATTAAACGGCTCCGGCCTGGCGGTTGGTCGTACTGTAGTCGCCATTTTAGAAAATTACCAACAAGAGGACGGCAGCGTCATCATTCCCGAGGTGTTAAGACCTTACCTGGGGGGCAGGGATAAGATCACCAACAATAAATAAGCTATGGAGGGATGGCCGAGTGGCTTAAGGCGGCGGTCTTGAAAACCGTTGAGCGAAAGTTCCGTGGGTTCAAATCCT
>JAYEMC010000470.1:0-8395 GCA_034717935.1 Pseudomonadota bacterium
TGGTCGAGATACGGTTAAGGTCGAGGGGCGTGACTTTACGGCTATCGAGGAGCGGGTTGTACGGAAAGTGGTAGAAGCTGCTCTGGTCTGCATGGAGGATTCCTGGAGCCCGATAGAGGATATCCGCTTCTCCTTTATTCGTTCGGAGATCAATCCTCAGTTTGTGACCATCGTGCCTCCCAGTGATGTGGTGATACTTTCGACCTTTACGCTGGAGATGGAGGAGTTCTCCGGGTCGATTACAGTCTGTATTCCCTATTCATTGGTTGAGCCGTTACGCAATAAACTCTATACCGGTTTTCAGAGTGAACGTTTAGAGGTTGATGTTACGTGGTTACGGCGTTTGGTCAACCGGATGCTGGCGGTTGAAGTTGGTTTTTCGGCAACTTTGGGAAGTACGGAAATAACTGCCCGTCAACTTCTTGAGATGAAAGTTGGGGATGTTATTCCTCTGCGCCAGGATGCCTCCGAAATGATGCAGGTCTATATTGAGAAATGTCTTAAATATCGAGCGGTGGCCGGGACATCTAAAGGTTCAAAGGCGATAATGTTAAAGCAGAAAGTGAGAGGATAAGAGGTGTCCTGATGGATGATCTTTTTGATCAGGTAAAAAAAGAGCTGGAAGAGAGCGGTGGAATTGAGAATGCAGCTGAAGCGGAGAAACCCGCCCCGGAGCAGAGCGCCCAGGATTTGATTGATGATATCTCTTGGGATGATGTTGCCGGTGAGCTTGAAGAACAGCGGGAGATGATTAAGGATGAGGCGGCCGGTAAAGCTGTAGCTTCCGGCGGTGGGGGAGGTGTTTCGGAAGGTGCTGTTGATGATGGTCTGCTGTCGACTCTTAGTGGTGAGCAGCGTCAACAGTTGCCGCCTAATATAGGTTTTATTCTCGATATTCCGTTGCAACTTTCAGTTGAGATCGGGCGGGCCCGGATGATCATTAATGATCTACTCCAACTCGGCCAAGGGTCAGTGATCGAACTTGAAAAGCTGGCCGGAGAGCCCTTCGATGTTCTCGTTAATAATAAACTGATTGCCCGGGGGGAAGTGGTTGTAGTTAACGAAAAATTTGGTATTCGTCTGACTGACATCATCAGTCCGACCGAGCGCATTGAACAACTTAAGTAGGGGTGCCGGGCGAAGCCCGCACTTGAATAAAATGAAATTGATTTTTAAAATTTATTGCGGCTGCAATCTGACCCGGTTTTTCTTCTTGTTACTGTGGTTTCTATTGATCGGAAGTTTTTGTAGCACTTCGGTTGAGGCGGCGGAACTTGGTTTTAAGGCGGTTGACAAGAGGATGCTTTTTACGATTCCCTATGAAACAGTGCCGGAAGTTAACGCTCTTTTTTCGAATCGGGGAGAACGCGTGGTCTTAACTTTGCCCTCTTCAGGTTTAAAGGTCGAGGTTCAGGAACAACCTCTTGATGACGATTGGGTGACGGCTTTCGGGATCGAAAGTGACGGCCGGGAGTTACGTTGGTATTTAAAGAAACGTGATCCGTCACTCAGGGTAAAATCTTTTCTTGCTTTAGAGCGCAAAAACTCCGCTTTACAGGTTGTGCTTTTGAAAGAATATCGCTCATGGAGTGTTTCGCCTCGTGCCGACAAGTCCGTTGTTCCGGCTCCCAAGGCCGAGGTTCCGGTCGAAACTCAAATTAGCGGTAAAATGTCTCGGGTCAAAGAGTTGTTGGGGCACTCAGATGGGGTCGATGATGAAGTTGCAGGTGAGGTTGTTGGTACTTCCAAGTCATCTCCTTCACTTCTGCTGTCGGGCTTGCGAAGTTTGATCGCTCTGGTTTTTCTGGTTCTGATTATTGTTGCACTCTCCATGTTGTTGAAACGTTATCGCAGAGGTCGTGGCGGCTTTGGCAGTTCCGGTATAGTCAAAGTTTTGGGGATAGAGACGGTTACCGGCAAGCATCAGGTGATGTTGTTGGAATTGCTCGACGAAGTTATGGTAGTTGGTATCTCCGGCGAGCAGATGACGGTTTTAACGACGATCATCGATCCCGGCAAGGTTGAGGAGTTGCGTCTGCTTAAAGATGGCGGTCAAAGCGGCAAGCGGTTTGGCGGTTATCTGAAAGGTTTTCTCGAAAAAGAGCCGGAAACTAAGGAGGTAATGCCGGTTTCAACTTCTGGAAATGCGGTCGCAGCTGCAGTTTACCAGCGCTCGGCTTCGGTTGTGTCGGAGGAACTGGTGGAGGATTTGGAAGAAGAGTCGGAAGATATACCGGAGAATTATCAGGAAGTGCTCAGCCAGATTAAGGATCGCCTTAACGGCGGCGATGGGAGTCGGTTGGAATGAAACCGGTTTTTTTTCTGACCGGCTGGTTGTCGGTTCTGATCTTGCTCCTGTTGGCGACTTTTGCCGGTGCAGCTCAGGAGGTTACGATTCCGACTTTACAGATTGGGGTTGGAGCGACTAACGATCCGGGCCAGGTTTCGATTGCTATCCAGGTTCTGCTCCTGCTGACGGTTCTGGCTTTGGCGCCGTCACTTTTGATCTTGATGACCTCTTTTACCCGGTTGGTCATTGTTTTTCATTTTCTGCGCCAAGCCGTCGGCACGCAAACGATGCCGCCAAACCAGGTGTTGGTGGGCTTAAGTCTATTTCTCACTTTTTTTATTATGTATCCGGTTTTTAACCGAATTAATCAGGATGCTTTTCAACCTTACGTTGCGCAAGAGATTGGTCAGGAAGAGGCTTTTACCAGGGCTCTTGATCCCCTGCGGCAGTTTATGTTTAAACAGACCCATGAGGATGATTTGGCGATGTTTATCTCGATGGCCAAGGTTGAGAGACCGCAAACTTTTGCCGATATTCCGACTCATGTTTTGATTCCGTCGTTTATTATCAGCGAGTTGAAAACTGCTTTTCAGATTGGCTTTCTTATCTATATTCCTTTTTTGATGCTCGATATGGTGGTCGCCAGCGTGCTTTTGTCGATGGGGATGATGATGTTGCCGCCGGTAATGATTTCTCTGCCGTTCAAGTTAATTCTCTTTGTTATGGCTGACGGCTGGCGCTTGATGGTCGGATCGTTAATGCAGAGTTTTTAGTGTTGAGGAATAAAAAATGACTCCGGAATTTGTTGTGGCTCTGGCCAAAAGCGCGATGGAGACGACTTTGCTGATCTGTGCCCCGATGCTGGGCACCGGCTTGGCGGTTGGACTTTTAGTTAGTATCTTTCAAGCTGTAACCTCAATTCAGGAGATGACTTTGACCTTCGTTCCGAAGATTGTTATCGTTTTTCTTGCGGTCATATATTTTTTTCCCTGGATGCTTCAATATATGGTTGATTTTACGACCCGGATTATGCTCTCAATTCCCCATGTCATTCATTGATGGATTTTCTGCCTATTATAACCGTTGCCGATGTTGGCCATTTCTTTCTTCTGTTGACCCGAATCAGTGCTATGATCTTTTTTTTTCCGGTTTTGAGTAATCAGGCGGTGCCGCGAACCTTGAAAGCCGCCTTTTCAATGCTTATCGCCCTGCTCTTTTTTAAGATTGTTCCTGAGCTTAATGGAGCTCCGCTCTTTAGTCGGGAGTTGATTGAAATTGCCCTGGCTGTACTCCGGGAGATGGTGATCGGTCTGCTCGTCGGTTTGCTTGGCGGTTTGCTTTTTGCCGCAGTTCAGACCGCCGGTCAGATGATTGGTTTTCAGATGAGTTTTGCCGTGGCCAACGTCGTCGATCCAGTGACCAGTTTGCAGGTGCCGTTGATCGCTCAGTTCTACTATATGTTAGCGATGTTACTTTTTTTGGCTTTTGGGGCGCACAGATGGGTCTTTAAAGCCATGGCCGAGAGTTTCACTTTGATTCCGCTGGCCGGGTTTACGCCTGGGGAGGGTCTGCTTGAGTTGATGCTGCGTTACTCGTCGGCAATTTTTTCAACCGCGATCAAGATTGCCGCACCATTGATGGCGGCCCTGCTGCTTAGTGATGTAAGTCTCGGAATTGTGGCTCGAACGGCACCGCAGATGAATATCTTTATTGTCGGTATGCCCTTGAAAATTCTTTTGGGTATGCTCTTGATGGGGTATTCTTTTTCCTATCTAACTACCTTGCTCGGGGGGCTTTATCGACTTTTCTTTAATGATATTATGCTTCTGCTTAGAGCCTCCGGGGGAGGCTGATAATGGCTAAAGATCCGAGTAAAACCGAAAAACCGACTGGAAAAAAGCTTGGTAAAGCCCGGGATGAGGGGCAGGTTGCCAAAAGTCAGGAGATCGGATCGGCCTTTATCCTGATTGGAGGTCTGGCCTATCTGTTCTTTGCCGGTGGTCGTTTTCTGGTCGTGACGGGCAAAGTCATGCGTTATTTTTTTCAAGACTCTATCGCCTTGGAGATCAATCCGGCGATGGTCTATAATCTACTGTTACTGACCGTTCGTGAGATGTTTTTTCTGCTTATGCCTTTTATGTTGTTGTTGGTTTTTGTCGGACTTGCCGCAAATTTGATGCAGGTGGGGTTCAAGATAACTCCGAAAGCGATTCAGCCAAAATTTTCCAAACTTAATCCGGTCAGTGGTTTTAAGAGTAAATTTCTTTCGCTCAGACCGTTGGTTGAATTGGTGAAATCATGTCTTAAAATAGGCCTGCTTGGTTATATCGCCTATAGCGTTTATCGGCAGAATTTTGCCGGTTTTTTCAGTCTGACTAATCAGCCGGTGGGTATGATTCTTACCTTTATTGCTAGAATTGCTTTTCAGATTCTCTGGCGTTGTGGGCTCTTGATGTTGTTGCTGGCTTTTTTTGATTACCTCTATCAGCGTTGGGACTTTATGGAGAATCAAAAGATGACCAAGCAGGAGGTGAAAGATGAGATGAAGCAGTCGGAGGGGGATCCGCAGGTAAAATCTCGCATTCGCAGTATGCAGATGAGTGCGGCCCGGCAGCGTATGATGCAGGAGGTACCGAAAGCCGATGTCGTGATTACCAATCCGACCCATATTGCCGTGGCCCTGGTTTACGATCAGGAGAGTTCGGAGGCTCCGTTGTTGGTTGCCAAGGGGGCTGGATTGATGGCCGAGAAGATCAAGAAGATTGCCCGTGAACATGATGTACCAGTGGTTGAAAATAAGGCCTTAGCCCGTCTACTCTTTAAAACAGTGGAGCTCAATCAGATGATTCCCGAGACGCTCTATCAGGCGGTAGCCGAGGTTCTGGCCTATATCTATCGTCGTGACGGAGCTCAAGCGAGTGCGTAATTATAATGGCTGAAACTGTCCGCAAAACTTCTTTTTCAAGTATGATCGCAAACAAGGATGCGATCATGGCTTTTGCCGTGATCGCTATCTTGATGATTATGATCGTGCCCTTGCCGACGATCCTGCTTGATACCTTTCTGGCGATGAATATTTGTGTTGCCATTATTATTTTACTGATCTCGCTCTACCTGCTAAAAGTTTTGGAGTTTTCGATTTTTCCGGCCTTGTTATTGGTGGTTACTCTATTCCGGCTCTCATTGAATGTGGCATCAACCCGGCTGATTTTGCTTAATGGTGATCAAGGTACTGATGCCGCTGGTCAGGTGATTAAGGCCTTTGGCCAATTTGTTGTCGGCGGTAACTATGTTGTCGGAACTATTATCTTTGCCATCTTGGTAATTATTAATTTTATGGTTATTACCAAGGGCTCCGGTCGGATAGCTGAAGTGACGGCGCGGTTTACGTTGGATGCTATGCCGGGTAAACAGATGGCTATAGATGCTGACCTTAATGCCGGCATGATCAGCGAAGATGAAGCTCGGGGACGGCGTCTGGAGATTCGTCGGGAAGCCGATTTTTTTGGCGCAATGGACGGTGCTGCCAAATTTGTCAGCGGTGATGCTATAGCCGGTATTATTATTACTTTAATTAATATCGGGGCCGGTTTTGTGATCGGCGTCATGCAGCAGGGGATGTCGGGGGCCGAAGCTGCGGCCACCTATACGACGTTGACGGTCGGCGATGGCTTGGTCAGTCAGATTCCGGCGCTGATTATCTCTACGGCTTCCGGTATTATGGTTTCACGCTCCGCTGCGGAAGGCAGTATGGGGAGTGATCTGGTTCGCCAGATAACCGCCTATCCTAAGGTTTTGAGTCTGGCGGCTGTGGCTCTCTTGCTTTTTGCCCTGATTCCGGGTTTACCTAAACTCTCATTTTTTTCACTGGCGGCGCTGGTTGGGCTGGTCGCATTTCTGATAAACAAACAGCAGGTGACCGAGAAAAAGGCGCAGGCTGAGATGGTTGAACGAGAGCAGGAGCAGGCCGCCACCGCAAGTAAAGAAGAGCCGGAAGCGGTCGAGAAATTGTTGGTCATGGATACTATGGAGTTGGAGGTCGGTTATGCCTTGATCGCTCTGGTTGATGAAGCCCAAGGTGGAGATCTGTTGGAACGGATCAAGTTGATCCGACGTCAGTTTGCGATTGATCTGGGGATTGTTATGCCCTCCATTCATATTCGTGATAATCTTCAATTAAAGCCCAATGCCTACTCTTTCAAAGTTAAAGGAAATGTTGTAGCCGAGGGTGAGATTCTGGTCGGCTACTGTCTGGCGATGGGTAGTGATGGTAAAAGTCCTGATATAAAGGGGATTTCAACAACGGAGCCGGCTTTTGGTCTGCCCGCCATGTGGATTGAAGAGCGTCAGCGTGAACGGGCCCAGTTGGCCGGCTATACTGTAGTTGATCCCTCGACCGTGGTTGCGACCCACCTGGTCGAAAAGACTAAACTTTTTCTGCATGAACTGCTCAGCCGCCAGGATGTTCAGAAACTGGTTGAAAATTTGGCTTTGCGCTACCCTAAAGTGGTGGATGATATTGTGCCTTCAGTGGTGCCCTGGGGAACCTTGCAGAAGGTTTTACAAAACCTCTTGCGAGAGCAGGTTTCAATTCGAGATCTGATGACGATTTTGGAGACTATGGCTGACTATAGTACACAAGTTCGGGATATTGATGTTTTGACCGAATATGTGCGCCAGGATCTCTCGCGCACGATTGTCGGCGGCTATCTTTCCGGGGACAATCGTCTTTATGTGAGCACCCTTGAACCGGCCCTGGAGGAGCAAGTTAATGCTTCGATTCAAAGAACCGATCATGGGGCCTTTTTAACTCTTGACCCGGGCATCGTTTATGCTATGGTAGAGCAGTTTCGGAATCTTCAGGAAAAATTTGACCAGGTTTCGGCCAAGCCGGTATTGCTCTGTGTGCCGATTGTTCGTTTTCACCTTAAACGTTTGTTAGAGCGCTTTGTTCCCGGTTTGACGGTTCTTTCGCACAATGAAGTGCCTTCGCAGGTTACGGTTCAAGCCTTAGGACGGATTAGCAGCAGTCCCGGAGGCGGTAGTGCGGGTTAAACGTTTTTACGGTAAGGACAGTACGACGGCTCTAAATGCGGTAAAACTAGCTTTCGGCCAGGATGCGGTTATTCTGGAGACGGTCAAAATGCCGGAGGCCGAAGCTGACTCTCGAATTGAAATCCTGGCGGCGATTGATTATGATCCCACGCTCAAAGTTGCCACGAGAACGGTAAAAGAAACCGTAAAGATTGATAAAAAAGAGAGTCTTTGTGAGGTCGAGATAAAACCTGAATCCGGTTCAGGCGCAGGTTTGAAACATGATGATTATTTTGTCGACCGTCCGCTTGAGGGTTGTGTCGGCAAGTCTGAATATGATCGCTTGCGTCAGGAGCTCTCTCAGGTTAAAGGTCTAATGGGTCGTCTGTTGGTCGGTAGTGGTCTTAATGATGGCTGGAGACATCCCTGTTTTGCCGAGTTGCAGGCTCAATTGCAGGCGCGTAAGGTAAGTTCCGAAATTGCTCATGATTTGTTGACTGAAACTCACGCCAAGATTAGTGGGCAACTGGAGCTTGAAAGATCGGAAAGCTATATCATGGCCTTAGTTAAAGCGACTCTGGCGCGTCAGTTGATGGGGCGGGTTGAGGTGTTAAAACAGGCGGAGATGGCGCGGGTTATTACATTTGTGGGCCCGACTGGTGTGGGCAAGACCACGACCCTGGCAAAACTTGCCGCCTCTTTTATAGCTTCCGGTGAACGTGTTGCCTTGATCTCGGTGGATACCTTTCGCTTAGGGGCTACCGAGCAGATTCAAGAATATGGCCGTCGTCTTAAAGCGCCGGTTGAAATTGTTAAAGAACGTCTGGAGCTGTTGAACGTGCTCAATAGCTTTGCCGGTTTTGATCGGGTTCTGGTCGATACTATGGGGCGCAGTTCGCGCGACCATGCGGGGTTAGCCGCTCTCTGTCGGGTTTTAAAAGTCGTAACCGGTGATACCTTTCTGGTTTTACCGGCGGCTCTGCAGGAAGAGGATCTGCTGGAAAATCTGGTTCACTTTCGCCCCTTCAGCTGCCGGGCGTTGCTCTTTACGAAGCTTGATGAAACCCTGTG
>JAYEMC010000471.1:0-1573 GCA_034717935.1 Pseudomonadota bacterium
ATTTCTTTTGTCCCGCGCCGATTAAACGCCCGGACTCTTGAAACTGCACAACCTCGACTTCGGCACTGAAAACCTGGAGCCCGTCGAGTGAATAGAGCGGCAGATAGATGGTGAAATTAAAGATTTCAGGTTGAGAATAATCCGCTACCACAGCCACTTCTTCCTCTAAAGCAGCTGCATCAGAATCCACTAGAGACTTTTTGGAAAAATCGATCTCGGTCGTCAACGGCCGGATTTCGTCACGAATAATCACTGGCTGTCTCAATAAATGTAGAACCCCGAAAAGTTGAGCCAACCAAAAAATTACAGCCAAAATTATAACAATTTTAAGACCCCTATCTGCAGTTTTGCCACTCCCTAAACTATCAAACTCAAGATCATCAATTTCCAGGGCGACACTTGCTAGTTCATCCTCGGAGGCAACCACTCCAGCCCCGGCAGGTCGCCCTTCAGCCGGAGACTCATCAATGATAAATTCATCGAGATCAGACTCACCCGCTAATTCCCCATCCAGCGCTCCATCTAAATCACTATCTGCATCAATAAATTCATCAGAAGAATCTCCCGAAAAATCAAACTCATCGATAAAATCATCATCATCCAGAAGTTTATCGATATCATGGGTATCAAGCTGGGTTTCACGTGCCATAGTCTGTGGTCAGTCGTCATCGGACAACTACTTTAAAGTTGAGTTATACTTGATGCACTCGTAAAAATCGTGAGGTGCCATCATACTTTATCGAAAAGGGCATTAACAAAATCTCTGGAATCAAAGGTTCTAAGATCTTCAATACTTTCGCCAATTCCGATATAACGTACCGGAATCTTGAGTTCATCGCAGACCCCGACAATTACCCCGCCTTTGGCGGTGCCGTCAAGTTTGGTCATAACCAACCCGGTCACCCCTATCGCCTCGTTAAACATCTGGGCCTGGGTAATAGCATTCTGACCGGTATTAGCATCAACCACTAAAAGAACCTCATGCGGAGCCCCAGGCAAGGCCTTGCCCATAACCCGCTGAATCTTTTTCAACTCATCCATCAGGTTGACCTTGGTATGAAGACGTCCGGCAGTATCAATAATAACGACATCGGCTTCACGTTTGATTGCGGATTGAACCGTGTCAAAGGCCACAGCCGCCGGATCAGCCCCCATATGCTGTTTAATAATCGGCACTTTTGCCCGTTCGGCCCAGACCGTAAGCTGTTCGACGGCAGCGGCGCGAAAGGTATCAGCGGCTCCTAAGACAACTTTTTTCTTCTGTTTTGTGAAGATCGAAGCAAGCTTGCCGATGGTCGTCGTTTTACCCACGCCATTGACCCCGATAGTCATAATAACATAAGGTTTTTTATCAATTTCCCAGGAAGATTCGGCCCCCGACAAAATAGTACCAATCTCTTTTTGCAAAAAATCACGAAGATGAGCGGGATTTTCAAGCTCCTGATGGGAAACCTTCTCCTCAATTTGAGAAAAGAGCCGATAGCTGGTTTTAACCCCAAGATCGGAAGTCAGAAGAATCTCCTCAAGCTCTTCGAGAAATTCCTCATCAATCTCTTTATCGCCATAAAAAAGA
>JAYEMC010000472.1:0-1572 GCA_034717935.1 Pseudomonadota bacterium
ATAGAGCGTCCACGCATGCACAGGGTCTTCGACTCCGTGGGGCCGGCTTATGACTCGTCGTTTAACGTCATACACCGTTTTGCCTTCCCGAACAGCCAACGCGGTCGGCACCCCAGAAAACGAAGACTGAGCTTTTTTGTTATGGTTATGTGTTACAGCCGGATGATGTATCTTGAGTTTACGGTCTCACAAACCATGGAGCACTGGCTAGCCTGTCACCAGAATGCGCTGCAGTTTTTCGGCGGGGTCCCAAGAAAAATTATGATCGATAATTTGAAATCAGCGGTTATCAAGAGAGCTGTCGGACAGGCACCGATTTTCAATCAGCGCTATCTTGATTTTGCCAATCATTACGGTTTCAAAATCGCGCCCTGTGGCGTCGCTAAGGGAAATGAAAAAGGACGGGTCGAAAGCGGCGTCGGCTACGTCAAGAAAAACTTTCTTGGAGGATTGCCCATACCCACATTCGAGGCCTTGCAAAGAGCCGGGCGCGAGTGGCTTGTAACGATCGCCAATCAACGCATTCATGGAGAAACCAGAAAGAAACCACAAGATCTTTTCAAGGAAGAACGGTTAAATTCATTGCCGTCACAAGAGTATGACTGTGCCACCATCTCTCAGATGCGCTCTTCAAGTCAATTTCGTATCACCTTAGATCGCAACCGTTATTCGGTGCCGGTCGAGTATGCCAGCTGCAAACTCACCGTAAAAATCTATCCGGACAGGCTTTGCATGTACGACCAGGGTAACCTCATTGCTCGGCACCAACGCAGTTATGACCGGTTTCAGGATTTTGAAAACCCGGATCACCCCAAAGAGTTGTTGGCACAACGTAAAAAAGCCCGTGACCAGCAAATCATAAAACGTTTCCTGGGTATTTCATCTAAAGCCCAAAACTATTACCAGAAACTTGAAGATCGCCGCATGAATCCCTTTGCTCACATTCGCAAGATTGTCGCTTTGAGCGAGATTTACGGTCCAGAGGCGGTCAGTCGCGCCATAGACGATGCCTTCGTTTTTGAAGCCTTTTCCTGCGAATATATAGCCAACTTACTGGAGCAGCGAACCAGAAAGATTAAAGAGCCGGCGGCCCTGCATTTGACCCGCAAAGAGGATCTTCTTGAGCTCGATGTCGATGAACCCAACCTTGATCTTTACTCGTCATAAAGGAGAACAATATGTCAAAGAACGCTCCCAGCCTGGAACAGCAGCTGGATTATTTGAAACTTCATTACATCAGCGAGCAATATGAGAAAACCGCCCAGCAGGCGAGCCGGAAAAAGTGGTCACATGTCGATTATCTCACCAGCTTGATTGCCGGAGAGGCCGCATCCCGTTGGGATCGCTCTATCCAGCGCCGTATCACCATGGCCCGGTTTCCCGTGATTAAAACCCTTGAACAGTTTCGTTGGAGCTGGCCCAAAACTATTAATCGGCCAGCCATCCAGAATCTTTTCCACCTGAAATTTATCAACAACAAAGAGAATGTTATTTTTATCGGCGGAGTCGGTCTGGGTAAATCCCACCTGGCTACAGCTATTGGCTACCAAGCCTGCCTAAAAGGGCATTCGG
>JAYEMC010000473.1:0-8325 GCA_034717935.1 Pseudomonadota bacterium
CGCACTGGTCAACCCGCAAATTGCCAAAAATCACCATCAGCGCCTTAAAAAGTGTTTGCTCATCTATCTTGTAGTTTTTCTTCTGATTCTGTTACCCGGCATCTATTGGCAACAAACCGGAACAGCCCAACAACTCAACTACCGTTATTTGAGCCAACGTCTCGAACACATAGTCCAAGAAAAACCGCTGGAAGCTGAACTCTGGTTTGCTTTAAGCTCTCTCTACATCGAAATCGGCCAAGAAAAAAAGGCCTTGGCCGCCCTCTACCAAACCCGCGAACTAAATCCTAAGGACCCGGAAACCCTCAACAACTTAGCCTGGCTGCTCCTAAACATCCATGATATGACATTACGCGACTACGCGCAGGCATTCGCCCTGGCTCAAGAAGCCGCAACTCTAAAACCCGCCCCTCATGTCCTCGACACGCTGGCCGAAGCCTACTGGCGCCAAAACAACCTGAACACAGCCATCGCGATAGAAGAAAAAATCATAAAAATTTTAGACAATTCAGGAAGCGTTGACAACATCGACCACTATCATCGACAACTGGAGAAGTTCAAGAGTAGTCACAAAACGACAAAAGGGGCACAGGATTAACCCGTGCCCCTTTTTCATTATTAAATACAAATTTTTTACGACTACTTAAATTCACTCTCCTCGACAATTACCTCATAACGGTAACCGGCGCCAAAGTCCTTATCTGCGGCCAAAATTCCTGAGGCCACGACAATTTCACCAAGCGTCGGCTTTTGCAGTGAAGTGAATACCAGATCATGGGTGCCGGCTTCGGGTTTACCGGTGCCATCCTGAAGATGAATCCAGTTTTTACCCATGATATTTGCGGAGACTTTAACAACCTTGCCCCGAACAGCCACTTTTTTCTGATTTAAAGCCGCCCCTTGTTGATAGATTTCGCTAACTGTGAAAGCATTTTCCCCGGCCGCCTTTTCGATCTTCAAATCAACCGGAGGCACGGTTATCCGACCGGAGGATTTCATGGATCCCATGCCACTAACCGTAGCGGCCCCCATACCACCCATACCGGTATGAGGACCAGAGCCGCTCTCGGCACTTGCTCCCTTACCACTTGGACAAGCACCACCTGCCGCGGCCATCGATTTACCGCCGCCGGCACCGGCAACACCGGATGAAAAAACCACTTCGTCAAAAGTTCGGCCAAGGGTCTCGCTCTTAAAATTACGCATCACCATACCCGGAGCAAAAGCTGCAGGTTGGCCGACGGTAACCACAGTTTTAGGAGCCGCCACCCATTTTTCGCCATTCTCGGTAGCCAGCAAAACATAAGTGTAGCCGCCGCTGTCCATAGTTTCCAGCACTTTACCACTAAGACTTCCGGTCGCCGGCTGAGCTTTTTCAACAGTTCCAGTCGCACTCTCCATTTTGGCCGAATAGGCGACTTTGTGATTCTGCATCACCAGCAATACGGCAGACACCGCAATCACAACCATAACGAACAAACCTGCTGCCAAACGTTTCATCTATAACTCTCCTTAATTTTGTTGAAAAGATTGTAACTGTTCAGCGTAATCACCTTAAAGCCACTACAAATGGTGCGAACCTTGGCTTCGCCCGGCTTCGAGGGGGACACAGCTCAGATCGGCATAAAGGCTTGCGCCGCCGCCTGGAGCAATGTCCCCGTATCGAGATAGTTTGAAAAGTCCATTACGCAGAATAGTTACAAAAGATTTATGCTTATAAAGCGTACCATTTCGCTCCAATATAATCTTCAACAAATAAAAAGTCCACCCCTTAATTTTATTTTATTAACGTTGGCTGATCAGACGTTCAATCTCATCCGCATCCGGCATATCCTGGCGGATGCCGGCCCGATATTGATTAAGGCACCAGAGGTAGAGATTTTGCCGTTCATTGACTTTAACAATCTCGTTAATGGTTTTCTCATCGCCGGTAAACTGACCCAAAAGAGCGACAATATCGCGAAAAGTTGTCGGCGGCACCTCTTTTCCTTTGACTTTACGAGGCTTGGGATAGGTCTCTTCAGGATCGGGATTGCCGGTCAGATCAATTTGGGCATACGGTTTACGCGTAAAAACCGTCCAGGCACGAGAGTCGACCATCATTTTAGAGAGCCTGATCGGCAAATCATCGGTCGCCATTCCCTGACCTGTAGGACAAGGGGAGAAAAATTCAATCAAGGAAGGACCCTTGTAGGCAATCGCCTCGGTCAGAATACGCATCGCATGCATCGGGTTTGACAATGAGAGACGAGCCACATAGACGCCCGGGATAACCATCGCCTGACCAACAATCTCACGATGAAAATCATCCTTACCCTGTAACTCCATACCGTAGGGAGAGGTGGTTCGATTCGAACCGAAACGGCTGGCCCCGGACTTCTGGAAACCGGTATTCATATAGGCTTCGTTATTATAGATAATCCAGGTCACATCCTGATCTTCACCCAAGGCAAAATTAAGACCCTGGTTCCCGATATCATAGAAAGAACCATCACCGCCGAAAACCAGAACCTTGGTCAATTTATCGAGATAGAGATTACGGAAGGCGTTAAAAAGTGAGACCCGGGCCCCGAGACCGGCGGCGCTGGCGGTGCCGAAACCGTAATGGCCGGAGGGATAAACCCGGGCATTGTAAGGATTGCCCAAACAAGAAACCTCGGCACAACCGGTTGCATTGACGGTATAAACATTAAATCCGTGATCGATCATGTGCTGCAAACCCCGACCATGCTCTCGGGTCATCAGGGTCGGAATAGAGCGGTAAAAGTCAGCAATCAGGCGAGGATTACGACGCACCATCTCGGCTGCGGCAAAAACCAGATTTTCAATAATTCCCTCACCACAGCCCGGACATAAAGTATGGCCGCCGGGAAGAAATTTCTGCCCCGAATAGAGCAACATCAACTGCTGCAGGTAACGACTATCCTTGACATAAGGGGCGACCGTCGGGCTGACATCCTTTTCGTAGACTTCAGGTCTTAAAAAACGCTCTTCACCTTCAACCTTGACACTACTCTTGTCAACCATACTGAAAGCATTGGTTTTACAAACCTCAACACAAGCTCCACACCCTTTACAATACTGCGGCATAACATTGATATTGAGAAAACTATCTTTAAAAACCGCATCACCATAACCGGTAAATTTACTTAAATCGAGCGGGCGAAAAAGTTTTTTCTCAGCTTCAGCCAGATCCTCATATTCGCGATCATGCACCACCGACACGCGCAAGGCATTATCGGGACAGGCCGCTATACAGAGTCCGCAGGCGATACACTTGTCGGCCGCAAAAACCGGCAATGAAGTTCCGATCAAACTGGCATCGTGATACTCGGATGTGCGGGCCGGAACAATATTGTAAAACTGATCCCAAGAAATATCTTCACCTTTTTGCAGGGGGTCAAGCACTTTTTCGATAAAAAGAGGACGATAATTCTCCCCCAAAACTGAAGGAAAAGTGAGCGTCGCAAATTCATCATCCTTGTGATAACCCCGGGAAAGAGGTGGGTCATAATAGATTTTTTTGGCCAGATCTCCGGCAGCAACCGGACTTTTTACGGTTTCAACCTCTGCTCCCGACGTAGCAGTAGAGTCAGCCTGAGCCGGAATGAGCTCATAAGGAACCTCAAGCAACTCCATATTAATATCGACGAGAGCCGCTTTTTGACCAGTAAATTTGCTCGCCAACTCACTACGAAAAGCCTCATTAAAAGCCTTAACCGGCAACAATTCGATAATCCGGTTGATCGCTCCAAGAATCGGAGTTCCCGGCAAATTACGCTTTAGTTGAGCCAAAGAAGCTCCGGTAGCATCAAGTAAAACCAGATTAAAAACAGCTTTTTCGAGTAAAACCCGCACTTCAGAAGTCGCATGCAAGACCAGCTCAGCAAAACTCTTAACCGTATTAACAACGAGATAACCTCCAGACTTAACACCCTTGATTAATCCGAGCAAACTGTTATCGAGAAGATATTTATCATTGAAAACCGCCAGGGTTTCCATCTTACTGACATCAGAACAGTTACGAATCGCTTGGGTCGCGACCCGGGCATTCATAACCACCATACCACCCTTACGGGAGGCGCCATACTTGGCACTGGTCTGAACGTATTTACCCGCTTTAGCAATAATTTTGGCCAGAGTCTCTTGAGCGGTCTTTACCCCTTCCGCACCAACTCCGACAAAAGCGACACCAACCTCATTCTCGACAAAATCATCGTGGACCACCTTTTCGAGTACCTGAGGGCCTTTGATACCAACCCCATAAATCCCCATCGGTTTTTCGGCGAGCATATTTTCGATCACCGCGAAACAATCTTCAATACTGAAATCCTGGCTCCCGAGACCATAGATCCCCGACGTGATAACCGGATTAAAAGAACGCCCGGTACGCTCATTGTAAGCCGCGTGTTTAACATCGCGCAAAAGATAACGTTCATTAGCAAGTGCGGTTTTTTCCAATACCGAGACCACTTTGGCATTCTGAATCCCCCGGGCCAACTCTTCGGTACAGACCGGAAAAAAGAGTACCGGCCGCAAAAGGCCGACCGAAACCCCTTTGCTGCGATAGTAGTCAACCGCCTCTTTCATGGTGCCGGCGGCGGCGCCAAGACAGACTATTACATATTCCGACTCAGATGCATAATAGTCCTCGACCACATCCAGCGAGGTACCTAAGATTGCATTCATAACCCCCATCGCCGCTTTAACATACTTCTTGGCGTTAAGCAGGGCCAGATCCTGTTTCATCTGGGTCGACATCGTCGTTCCGATATCGGTAAAGGTTCCCATGAGAACCGGGTTGTCAAAATCGGGCTGAAAGAGACGATTGGGTTCGCCGAGAAAATATTTAAGAAACTGGTCGGAAACAATCTTGATATTTTCAATACTGTGACTTTTCTGAAAACCTTCCCCGGCAACAATCGCCGGCAACATCACCTGACGCTGCTCAATCGCCTTGAAAGCCAAGGGAATCAGGTGATGGAGCTCTTGATTGTCAGCACTCATAAACTGGAGCCACCCGGCACCGCGAGCCGCGTAAAGGTCGGCATGGCCGTTATGAATACTTAAACCGCCCTTATTGAGCTCACGAGTTTGCATAGTCATGACGACCGGCAACCTTTTACCGGCGACGGAATACATATTTTTATATTTATAGGTCAACCCTTGAGATGAAGTATTGTCCGCATAACGCCCACCCTGAGAAGCCGCCCCCTCAAGAAAAGCCATCGCCCCAAGTTCACTTTCCGGCTGAAAATAGAAGATCCGTTCACCAAATGCATTAACAAAACCATCCGCATAAGCCTTAGCCATACCCTCGGCAATCGGGGTTGAAGGAGTAATCGGATAACCGACCAGTCCGGTAACTGTCCGTTTCAAAACATTGACGGCAGCGTTATTACCGTCACCAATAAAATCATGCTGTTGGCCCATGGCGGCAAAATCACTTCCCGCCTCGGCTTTGATATCCTGCACATATTTCTCGCGGTCAAACAAGCGAGCCCCATTAAATGTAAATTCAAAATCCCGCTTAAAATCAACTTTCCTTCGTTTCAAAGCCATCTTAGATATCTCCTTACTCAACTCTATTACAGCAAAATAAAATCATTTTAAAAATCCGCCATGCCGAAATTTTCAGTTCAATCCATCGTAGACAAAGGCAGATAATTCAACCATAAAATCTAAACATTGACATAAAAAATGTCCCTATACGCTAAAAAGTTATCCATAGCAACCTTAAATAGTGTATACAATCCACGAACAATACAACAAAGAATCAGTATTAACAATACGATATAAAATAAATTAAAAAAACAATCATAACTATCACAAAAATTTAACTATAAAAAAATAAATAACCCGCAACGAGCTAAGCAGTAAATCATCACCTTAACATTTTAAAACTTTGTTTACACTTGACCCATTGTTTGGTTGACAAATAAACCCTTAAAGTTATATTAAGGGCGGCTAAAATCAAATTACATAAAGTAAACCTTAGCGAAAACTGTACAGGCAAAAAGCTATAAATTTTGGAGCCTGTCCGAGAATAGATATTACGAGGAAAGTACCAATGAAGGTAGGCGAGATCATGAACCGAGAGGTTTTAAGCGTTACCCCACAAGATCGGGTATGTGATGTGATCGATCTTTTTCTGGAAAAAAATATTACCGGGGCTCCGGTAACTGAACAGGGCAAGGTTGTGGGCGTAATTTCCCGCAAGGATATCCTGCCCCTGATAACCACTTTTGATCTGGATTGCAGTTCATTGGAACAGATCCGACGAACCTGCGCAAATTTCGTTGCCGACCATATGAAAAGCAAAGTCAAGACTGTGCAACCGGTAGAAGGGGTCGAAAAATGCGCCCTGATCATGACCGACAATAACATTAACCGTCTGCCGGTAGTAGAAAACGGCCTACTGGTCGGCATCGTTACCCGCGGCGACATTCTCAAGGCATTGGCCCAAAGCTACCACGCCCACGAGTGATGACAAAGTAAAACGTTCATCTGACTTCGCACCCCAAGAGTACTTCCTCGCGTTGCTCGGGGCGTTGTCCTGCGGCCTTCGTCACTGCGGAGTACTGACCGTACACCTCATTCCTCAGGCCTTGGACGCCTCGCATCTGAACATTTTACTTTGCCATCACCTTAAGTTACATTCCAGAGCTACCGAAAAAGCTATTATAAGCAAGTTTTTGCAGTGCTTCGACACTGCTGAGAGCCTGCTTGAGCTCAACCTGATCAGATTCATTCAGAGTCTGGGGATCAAGAAAATAGTCGTATTTGCGCCCGGAAACTATCGCCTCCAATTGAGAAACCATTTTGGCATTTGACAACACCCGATAGGCTTTTTGCAATTCCAGTGAAAGATCAGCCTCAAAATGATTTTGAGCTTCAAGGTGTTTGATCCGTTCAACCGTGTTGTTATCAGTCAATCCATACTTTAAGGCAAAAACCCGGGCCGTCATAATCAGAGGAGCCCAACCATAAAGCTTCACATTAAACATCCCCCGATGATCACCACTTTTTTCTAAACGCAGTTTTTTAAACATGGTCAGAGCTACATTCGACATAATGGCACTGCGTGCCATCACCATCAGGGCACCAAAATTGTCATGAATCATCTGATGTACTTTGTCGATCAAACGTTGCCCCAGAGAAGCGGAACCGGCGCCGTAAGTAATATCCATCAAGATAATAATCCGCAACAGATTATCCTGACTTTGGTCATGAAAAATCCCTTCCATTTTACGACCCCAATCCGCTAAAGAACCCCGCCAGTCGGGATTAGACGGCATAATATTCCCACTGCACAGTGCAAACCCAACCTGATCCAATGCCGCAACTACCTCATTAGCAAAACTCTCAAAAAAAGCATCTATCTCCTCTACGCCATCGACCTTATAGACCAGAGCATTATCCTGATCGGTAAAAAACGTCTGCTCACGCCGACCATCACTGCCCATATTAAACCAAGCAAATTCACAAGGTATTGGGGCCATCTTTTCACTGACAATAGCAATTACTTTTTCGGTCAAGCGATGCCGGTACGAGGTTATCAGAGCATGAATTTCCATGACTCCAGTACCGCGCAAGTAGAGTTCGACCGCCACAACATTAAGCCGGCGATGCAGCTCTACCAATTCTTCTAAACCCGTTGCAAGGCCGATTTTTTCGGTCAATTTGAGAACCTCGGCGTAACGTATTTTCAGATAATCCCGACGATCATCGAGAATAGCACAACCCCGGTCGAGAAAACTGATATGTTCAACCAGGTTCGGAAAAAAAACATAATCCGTCCCCAGATCAACAAGATAATTCAAACGCTTTAAATCATCAACTACACCATCATTTTTAAATTGCCGATAGAGCTGGCTGAAATCGGCTGACTGGTAATTTGTCGGCATAATTTGAAAATTCCTAAGAAAATAAACTGGAATCAAAAAAGTTGCTGTTATCTGTGTTTTTTAATACAGTAAGTTTAAAGTCCAGAGCATTTTGCCTTAATTATCCTCTAAACTGTTATAAATCAAGATAAACAATCAGAGAAAAAAAAGCTACAAAAAAAAGAGGTGACGCAAATTGCGCCACCTCTTTTTTAAATCGATGTTCTCTTACAGAAAGAGAGTGTTAGTCAAACTTGATACCATGCACCTGTTCGCAGAGGAACTTGCGAATTTCTTGTGACGGCGGCGGGGTCATTGAGGAGACAATGATGTTCGTAAAGAGAGCGATCGGCATCAGAATCAGTGACGATGAGGTAAACGGAATCAACTGGGCCAACCAATGATCGTTGCCTTTACCCCAGAAGAAGAAGAAGGCGGT
>JAYEMC010000474.1:0-1564 GCA_034717935.1 Pseudomonadota bacterium
TTCTTTGATATGGGATTGGATGAAAAGGGTTGACTTTTCCGGGTCAATACCAACGCTCAACCAGTCGATAAAAATATCTCTCGTACTCTCTTTAACAATTGCCGGATCCTGATACTCGCTGGTCAAGGCGTGCCAGTCAGCGGCAAAAAAATAGCAATTATAGTCATCTTGCAGTTTGAGCCAATTCGTCAGGACTCCGTGATAATGCCCCAGGTGAAGTTTACCGGTTGTTCGCATACCCGAAACAACTCTTTTTTTTGCGCTCATAAATGAAAAACCTCGAGTAAAACTTTAACTATATTTTAACTTAGCCATCCCGTGATTTTTTACGAATTTATCAACATTGATAAATTTTAGAAAGAGATAGCACCGTAAAGCAAAAGACCGGTTAAGGCCGAAAGCAGGGGTAAGAGAAAAAAAATTAAGCCGTCACTGAGTACTAGAATAATCAACAGAATGGCTCCGTAAGAATCGATTTTTTCAAGGTATCCGGCGGGCCGTTGCGGCAGAAGACCGGCGAGAATACGGCCGCCATCTAAAGGCGGAATTGGAATCAGATTAATCAGTCCTAAAGAAAGATTAACCACAACCCCGGCAACTACCATCTGTTGGAATGGCACCATTAACCAACCTCTCCCACCCCCTATACTTCCACCATCGGTCAAAGAGTTAGTAAGATGATAGAGCAACGCACAAAACATAGCCAGCATAAGGTTGGCTACGGGACCTGCCAACGCTATCCACATAAGATCTCGACGCGGCGACCTCAGGTTGTCAGGGTTGATTGATATAGGTCGGGCCCAGCCGAAAGCCTGAGTAATAAAGAAAACCAGGGTTCCGATCGGATCAAGATGAGAAAAGGGATTCAACGTCAAGCGGCCCATCAATCGAGGCGTAGAATCACCCAGTCGATCAGCCATCATTCCATGAGCATACTCATGAATCGTCAAACCGAATAGAATCGGGACGGCATAAATTACAATTTTCAGGATTATAGTCTCCATAACTGCCTTATAACAATAAATAACTCCTCAGTCAATATTGATGTTGTATACAGCCTTCCAGGCAAAAAAGGCCCCTGCCAGATAAAAAATGACCGGGGCCTTGCCTAATAATGATCTATCAGGTTGAGATCAGGTTTGCGGGATGAAGCAGGTATCTTTCATCTTGGCCGTCAGATTATCAGCCATGAGTTCAAGCTCTTTTTTGACTTCGGCGTCCGGGGAACCGTGACCGACGACCTGGGGTGGAATAATCTGGGACTTCATAGCTTCCAGGTAGTTATTGATTTTAGGTGTTACATTGACATTCCAGCTATTCTGGTTGAAGGTTGCCACCGGATAGCCGTTCTTCTTTTTGCTCTTGAAAAGCATCAGGAAGTATTCGAGGCGCGGGTATATATTGGCATCATAGGTCGGGGCTCCGAAAACAATCCCGCCGGCATTAAGCATTTCGCCTAAAACCTGCCCCGGTTCGGCCAGGGCGGCATCAAAGTATTTCACTTCAAGGCCGTTATTTTCAAGGCGGTGTTTGACAATGGCTCCCATCTCATGAGTGCTGCCCC
>JAYEMC010000475.1:0-3571 GCA_034717935.1 Pseudomonadota bacterium
GATCTTAATAAACTGAAAAAGCTTAATGAAGAGGAGATGGCGGCTGTCAAATCCGGCGATTTTTCCAATTATTTGCGTATCCATGATGATTTTCACCAGACTTTTTTGGCTCGAACCGGTAACCGTAAGCTTTTTTCTCTGATTCAGCATATGGGTTTTCATATTCGCCGCCTGGAAAAAATCTTTAATGATCATCCCGAGATTTTTGTGACCTGTTCCGAGACCCACGGCAATTTGATTGCTGCCTTTGAAGCAAGAGACACGAAAAAAGTACGCGAGATGGTGGAACAAAATATTCTTCATATTGCCGAGAACCTGAAGCAGTACGGGGTTGGTTCCCTAGAGAATGACGAAGCGTGACAGCCTAGGAGCCTGTCCGAGAATGTCTTTTTTCCCCAGCTCGGCGTTATTTTTTGCCAATAATGCTCGAAATACTAGGTGTATGTCTGTGCTTATTGGCAAAAAATGCCTTGATCTGAGAAAAAAATCCTATTCTCGGACAGTCTCCTAGCTATTCTATGAATTTATACGAAAGCGGTAAATCTGAATTGCTGGTTCCGGCCGGCAACCGGGAGAAGCTTGAAGTTGCTATTGCCTATGGGGCCGACGCCGTCTATTTCGGGAGTCGGGAGTTTGGTCTGCGGCGGCGGGCCGGTAATTTTTCTCTTGCTCAGATAGCCGAGGCTATAGCCTATTGTCGAGAGCATGGAGTCAAGGCTTACTTGGCCATCAATCTCCTGCCTTATAATGTCGACCTGACGGCTTTGGCTGATTACCTGAAAGCCCTGCGGTCTCTATCACCGGATGCCTTGATTGTTGGTGATCCCGGTGTTATAACTCTTTGCCGGGAACTTCTTCCCAGTCTCCCTCTTCACCTCAGTACCCAGAGCAACACGCTCAATTACCTCTCCGCCTCTTTCTGGCAAAAAAATGGAGTAAGCCGAATCAATCTGGCCCGAGAACTGTCTTTGTCCGATATTGCCGAGGTGATTAGGCGAGTGCCTGGAATGGAGTTCGAGGTCTTTGTCCATGGGGCCATGTGCATGGCCTATTCCGGGCGCTGTTTGCTTAGTGCGGTACTCACCGACCGCCACGCTAATCGTGGAGATTGTGCCCAGCCTTGTCGCTGGGGGTACGCTTTACAGGAAGAGACGCGTCCGGGAGAGTTTATGGCCTTAGAAGAGGATGAGCGGGGCAGCTATATCTTTAACGCCAAAGATCTCTGTCTGATTGCCCGCCTTGCGGAGTTAAAAGCTGCCGGTGTTCACTCTTTTAAAATTGAAGGGCGTATGAAGAGTGCCTACTACGTTGCCGTCGTGACCCGCGTTTACCGTCAAGCTTTAGATCAGCTTTCACTCTCGCCAAAAACTCCATTTTCAGCAGAAGAGCTTGAAAAGTGGAAAAATGAATTGACCCGGGTCAGTCATAGACGCTATACTGAAGGGTTCATCGACGGCCAAGGCCAACCCCGGAACCTCCAGTATCATGATAGTTCCGCCTATCTGCGCAACTATCTTTTCTGTGCTCTGGTTTTAGAGGTTGTCAGCTATGATTCAGAAAATCAGAGCTGCCTGGTTCGTCTCAACGTCAAAGACCGCTTGCGGATCGGTGCAAAAATCGAGGTTATAGCTCCCGGCATGGATGATTTTTCGACAACTATACTTTCGTTGCAGAAAGAGAGCGGCGAGATGGTTGCCCAAGCTCATCCCGGAACGTTAGCCCTGGCCCTTTGTCAGGGTTTATTAGCCCCTTATCAGATTTTGCGCCAGCCGATTACAGATACAGGTGAATAGGTTTATATTATGGGTGCGATTAAACTCTTTTTAAGTTTTTTTCGTGTAATTATTTCCAGGCGCAATCTTATTTGGGAAATGGTGAAAAGAGAGATCGCAGTTCAGTATGTAGGTTCCTGGTTGGGGGGCATTTGGACAGTAGTGAACCCGTTGATGATGATTTTAATTTTTTGGTTTGTTTTTGGTTTTGGCTTAAAAGCTCAACCTCAAAACAATGTACCATTTGTTGTCTGGTTAACCGCAGGTATGGCGCTGTGGTTCAATTTTTCCGAAATATTATCTGGTTCAACGGTGATGATTACTAATAATTCTCACCTCGTGAAAAAGATTCTTTTCCCTTGTTCCATATTACCGGTGATCAAAGTTTTTTCATCTCTTGTTAGTCATGCCATATTTTTATTGTTACTATTTATCCTTATCATTGCCTACGGTTTGCCGGTTAATGGATGGTTTATTCTTCAGGGTCTTTATTACTATGTAGCCATGGTGGTATTGGTTTTAGGGCTCAGTTGGTTATCGTCTGCACTCAATGTTTGGAGTAGAGATACAGCCCAAGTGGTTCAAGTTGGATTACAGATCTGTTTTTGGGGAACTCCAATTTTTTGGGATATTAATATTATGCCGTTCTCTGTTCAGCATTGGTTGAAGTTGAATCCGATATTTTATCTCGTCCAGGGCTACCGCGATTCATTTATCTACGGGGTTCCCTTTTGGCGTCATTGGCGGTGGGGCCTGTATTACTGGTTTATTGCAGGTAGCTTTCTGATTATCGGCGCTCTAGTTTTTCGTCGTCTTAAACCACATTTTGCTGATGTAATTTAAACTATTTGTAACAATTCAGCTAACCAGCAAATTCTGGGGACATAACCCGATTCTCCGAAAGAAATCGGGTTATGTCCCCAGAATTTGCTGAAATGTATCAATATACGGTGCTTCTCTATTTACGCTGAGTAGTTACCAACTATTTTAGGAAAGAAGCTAAGAGTCTTGATTGCCATTGACATTATAAATCTCAGTAAATGCTTTCATTTGTACCGCTCGCCATTGGACCGACTGAAAGAAGCTTTTCATCCCCTGAAGAAAAAGTTCTACTCGGATTTTTTTGCTTTACAGGATGTTTCTTTCAGTATTCCCGTAGGTCAGACTTGGGGAATTATTGGTTTGAATGGTAGTGGTAAATCAACTCTGTTGAAGTTGATCTGTGGTATATTGCAGCCCTCATCAGGAAGTATGTCCGTGAATGGAACTATATCGGCTCTTCTTGAGTTGGGATCAGGTTTTAATCCGGAATTTACCGGGAGGCAAAACGTCTATTTTGCCGGCGCTTTGGCCGGGGTAGATCGGCGTCAAATGAATCATTGCTTTGATGAAATCGTTGCCTTTGCCGACATTGGTGATTTTCTGGATCAGCCGACGAAAAATTATTCTAGTGGTATGTTGGTACGCTTGGCTTTTGCGGTGGCTATAAATATTAATCCTGATATCCTCATTATTGATGAAGCTCTGGCGGTTGGGGATAGTCGATTTCAACATAAATGCACGGCCAAAATCAAATCATTTCAGAAAAAGAGTACAATTTTACTGGTTTCTCATGATCAGAACGCAATAATGACGTTGTGTGACAAGGTTGTTTGGCTTCATGAAGGAAAACTGGTGGCTATCGGCAATCCCAAAGAGATTATGCAGCGCTATATCGGGGTGGTTTACGAAGGGATGGATAGTGCTGCCGAGCAAGGTGACATTTGTTCAGCAGATGCGGAAGAGGTGGTATCGCGCGG
>JAYEMC010000475.1:3581-8200 GCA_034717935.1 Pseudomonadota bacterium
CGGCAAACTCTTTCGGGGTTGGAAAAGCAGGCATCTCCAGCATTCGATTGAGTTCATTGAGTCGTGGAGATATTGAGTTGGTCTATGGTGGTGAAGAGGTCGTCTTAGAGGTGCTGATAGAGGTGAGTGAGGATATTGTTAGTCCGCTGGTTGGTTTTCTGGTAAAAAATCGGTTGGGAATTGAGCTTTTTGGTGATAATAATTTGACTTTGGAGAAAGAGATCGCCGCATTGGCGGCAGGAACGACGGCAACCATAACTTTCTCTTTCAAATGGCCCTTGCTGGTTGCAGGTAGCTATGCTATTACGGCGGCCATTGCGGATGGCACGTTGGAGGGTCACCAGCAGCAGCATTGGGTTCATGATATGCTCGTAGTTGAGGTTGCTCATCAAAGGCGGGAAGTTGGGTTGTTTAATCTTGAAAATATCACTTTTGAGATGACGCAGTAACTCATTTAGTAACTATTCAGCTAACCCGCAAATTCAGGGTACACAATCCCGATTTCCTTCGGAGAATCGGGTTATGTCCCCAGAATTCGCTGGAATTCATTAATATCTGATGTTTTCCTACTTACGCTGAATAGTTACCTCATTTACTTATATGGAAACAGTAGGAGTCGGAATATAACCATGAATAATATTTATCCGGAAGAGCAAAAGGTTTCAGGAGAGGCCTTAAAAGAGATGGCAACCTCCTGGACTCGTCAGATGTGGTTGGCGGAGTTGTGGCGTTTTAATACTTGGTTGGGGTTTCCCATTTTGCAGTGGCCAACAGATCTTATGGTTTTGCAGGATATTATTGTTGAACAGCGACCAAGAGTGATTGTTGAAACCGGTTCTTTCAAAGGGGGATCTGCTGTTTTTTTTGCTTCCATGTTGAAATTAACAGGTGGCGGCGGTCGAGTAATTTCTATCGATTGGCCTGGAGTGCCTGAAACGGTTCTGGAGCAAGTGAAAAATCATGAAATGGGATCTGTAATTGATTTTATTACCGGAGATTCTACAGCACCGGAGACAATCAAGCAACTCAAAGAAATGGTTGGTGACGAAGAAAATGTGTTGGTGATTCTCGATTCTGATCATAGTTACGCCCACGTTAAAAAGGAGTTGGAAATTTATCGTCAGTTTATTCCTTTGGAGGGGTATCTGGTAGCTGGAGATACGATTTGTGCCGAACTGTCCAAACTGGAAGGTTATGGTCAATGGCGCAATGATAATCCTTTGCGAGCCGTACGGGAATTTTTACTAGAGCATAATTCATTTGTCAGCGATGCAAATAGAGAAAAATTCTTGGTTACTTTTTTTCCGGAAGGATATTTAAAGCGGGTGAAGTAATTTTACTCTTCACTTAGAATTAAATTGAGAGATTCAAGAAATGCATTTGAGTTCATTAGACAAAATGAGGGTATTTGAAGAGAAGTATCTCGCAAAAAAGAGAAACGAACCCTTAATTATTGCTGATATTGGAGCCCAGAATATTGGCGGATCATACAGAGAAATTTTTTCCAGTGCAAACTGGAAATATTTAGGGATTGATATCAGTGCAGGTGAAAATATTGATTTGGTTGTGGCCGATCCTTATGACTGGGTGGAAATAAAAACAGATTCTATAGATGTTATTATCTCTGGGCAGACTTTTGAGCACATAGAGTTTTTTTGGCTTACAATTGGTGAATTTGCCAGAGTCCTAAAGCCTGGCGGTTTATGTTGTATTATTGCTCCATCGGGCGGGCGCGAACATCGTTATCCAGTTGATTGCTGGCGTTTTTATCCGGATGGTTTTAAGGCGATGGCTAAATATGGCGGGTTGAACGTTTTGGAAGCCTGGACTCAGTGGGAGACTCTTGATTATACAGATGATAGTGATACGTGGGCTGATACTATTCTGATTGCCGCTAAACCAGATGAGCATGAACGTAAAAATATCCATCAAGCCATAGATGATAATGAAAAAAACAGTGTAAAGCAAGAGCATTTCTATGAAAGAATTGACGATATTGATACTTCTTCTGATGATTCTTTAGCGATTCTGGCTAGATGGATGAAACCCGGAAGTACGGTCTTAGAGTTGGGGCCGGCCACTGGATACTTTACCAAGTATCTGCAACAAAATTTAGGCTGTACCGTTGATTGCGTTGAACTTTCAGCATCAATGGCTGAGCGGGCTGCTGCTTATTGTCGTCAAATGTGGGTAGCTGATTTGGATGAAATCACTCTAGAGGATCGTTTTAAACGAGAAACATACGATTATATAGTTGTGGCTGATGTTCTTGAACATCTCAAGAATCCTGAAAAAATATTAAGTTCGTTGTGGTTGCTGCTCAAACAGAGCGGCAGCCTGTTGCTCTCTCTGCCTAATATCAGCCATGCAGCGGTAATAGGTGATTTATTGCAAGGAAGATTCTGTTATCGTGATGAGGGACTATTGGATCGAACCCATTTGCGTTTTTTTACTGGCGCAGATGCTCGTATTTTATTGCGGCAATGTGGGTATAAAATAGCTCGAATGGATAAGGTCTCAGTTTTGCCGGAGGACACTGAATTTGGTGATGATTTTGCTGATCTACCCGCAGATATCCAGAATACTCTTTTAAAGCGTCCGGATGCACTTACCTACCAGTTTATTATTGAGGCTACACCTGGAGGGGTACAGGTTGCCGATAGTTATAAAACTGAAGGGGACTCTGATCAGCTGTTGGGTAGGATGCGCGAAAATCGTCGGCAACGAGAAGAGAGAAGATTAAATGATCTCAGTCAAGCATTGGCCTGTGCAGAACATCTAGTTTCAGAGCGAGATCTGCAGATCAATGAACACGTTGTCGAGATTCAACAATTAGGAGCTGGATTGGCTCACGCTGAACAATTGATACCTGAATATAGCTCTGAGATTCAACAACTAAGGGCCGGATTGGCTCATGCTGAGGAAATAGTAAGCAGGCAGAATCTAGAGCTAAGTCAAATAAAGGATTCCTTTTTTTGGCGAGTGGCCAAATTTTTTATAACTGAGCAAAAAAGGTAGTCCAATGCATGTTTTTACCAGTGTTACTGTAAATTATATTCCTAAAGCTAGAGTCTTGGCAAAGTCAGTAAAAAAATTTCATCCTGAATGTAAATTTCATCTGCTTTTGTCAGATATTAAACCCCAGTGGCTGGATGAAGAAAAAGAACCCTTTGATTCAATTGTCTTGATAGAAGATCTGGGAATTAAGGATCTTAATTCCTGGATTTTTAAGCATAGCCTGGTTGAGATGTGTACAGCGGTTAAGGGTTTTGCATTTCAATATATTTTTGATCAATATCAAGCAGATAGAGTTTTTTATTTTGATCCGGATATGGTGGTTTTTTCCCGTTTGGATAGCTTGTTGGAAAAACTGGAAAATTCAAGTGTTGTATTAACCCCCCACTTAACCGCACAAGAAGAAAATGTGCAGGGGGTTCTAGATAATGAAATATCATGTCTTAAGCATGGGGTTTATAACTTAGGTTTTTTGGCTGTTAAATCTTCTTCTGCAGGCCGTAAATTTATCGATTGGTGGTCTAGTCGTTTAGCTGCTTTTTGTTATGACGATATAGGTGGAGGGTTGTTCACTGATCAAAAATGGGTAGATTTGGCTCCGTGCTTTTTCACAGATATTCATATTGCAGTTGAACCTGTTTATAATGTTGCCACATGGAATCTCAGTAACAGGGTAGCTACCGGGACCATCGATGATGGTCTGTTAATTAATGGAAAACCGCTCTGTTTTTATCATTTCTCTGGTTTTGATAGTGGGGCTCAGCAAGCTATGTTGGATGTGTATGGCGGGAAAAGTCCTGTATTAACTCAGCTTCGGGAATGGTATATTGCAGCTTGTCGAACTGAAGGACAGGAGGAAATTGGTAACTTTTCTTGTGTTTACAGTGGCTTTGAAAATGGTGAGCCGATTAGAGTTAACCACCGTTATCTTTATCGAGCTCGGCAAGACTTACGGCAAGCTTTTCCTGATCCCTTTTCGACGCAGGATATTGATCATTCTTACTATCATTGGTTTGAGGCTAACCTGGAAAAAGAGGGGTTGGATATTGACTGCGGTTCTCATAGTTTGGAAACGAAAGAAGGTTTGCGTGCAGCCTTGGCAGAGAGTCGTCGGGAGTTGGAGATGATAAAATCATCTCGCCGCTGGCGACTGGCGAGTGCTTTGGTCAAAATATGGCGTCCGAATAGTTGAAAAAATGAGGAATAGTAGTGAGCCAAAGTAATTTTACAATTTATCTTAATTTCTGAATGTGAGACCCATTTAACGGTCTGAAGACGCTTTCGCGAGTCCATTATGAATTGGAATCACCATAATATGGCCTCTATTTGCCTACCTTTTAGATCAGGAGATGAATGCTTTTTTACTAAAACCCTTGAAGATCTAGTAAATCATAGCCTGTTAGCCGGAAAGGTTTTGATTTTTGTTTTTTCCGGTCGGGACAAATTTTTTGAAATTATCAGAAAAGTTGTCAATCCAGGGCAAATGAGGATTGATTATCTTTTTCTGGATTCAGAAACGGATTTATCCTCGACTTTGATAACCTTGCTACGCAGACTTCCTTCCTCTTATAGTGTATACGATATCCTCTATCTTGAGCCGGGAA
>JAYEMC010000476.1:0-8194 GCA_034717935.1 Pseudomonadota bacterium
CGTTGGTAACGCTGGTGATTTCGCTGCCGCTTTTTACCTGTTTTGACCTGCATACGGCCAAGTACCAGTTTGCCGAATTAAGAGCTTGGTTTCCGTTGCTTAAACTCAACTATGTGGTCGGGGTTGATGGTATCAGTGTGCTTTTGGTGCTTTTGACGACCTTTATCATGCCCTTTTGTATTCTCTGCTCGTGGCGTTATATCAAAAAACGTTTAGGGGCGTTTATCTTTGTTGCGCTGGTTATGGAAGCTGCCATGATCGGGGTCTTTATCAGCCTCAATACGGTGCTCTTCTACATCTTCTGGGAAGCGATGCTGATCCCCATGTTTCTCCTGATTGCGATCTGGGGCGGGGCGCGTAAAGATTATGCTTCGATCAAGTTTTTTCTCTACACCCTTTGCGGCAGTATCTTTCTGCTGGTGGCGATTGTCGCCCTCTATATCAAAACCGGAACCTTCTTTATTCCGGCTTTGATGGATCAGGAGTACTCTTTTGTTTATCAGATGTGGATCTTTTTGGCCTGTGCTCTCGCTTTTGCGATCAAGATTCCGATGTATCCGCTACATACCTGGCTCCCGGCCGCGCATGTCGAGGCCCCGACCGCCGGTAGTGTTATTCTGGCTAGTGTCCTCTTGAAAATGGGGGGCTACGGTTTCTTGCGCTTCTGTCTGCCGATGGCCCCGGCGGCGACTATCTACTGCATGCCCTACCTGATTGCCCTGTCGCTGATTTCGATTATCTTCGGCGGCTATCTGGCGTTGGGGCAAACCGATATCAAAAAATTGATTGCCTACTCCAGTGTCGGGCATATGGGTTTTGTCACGTTAGGGATTTTCCTGCTCAATGACCAGGGTCTGAAAGGTGCCATTCTCCAGATGATTAACCACGGGATTACAACTGGCGGGCTTTTTATCATGGTCGGGATGATCTATGAAAGAACCCATAGCCGGGAGATTGCCGACAACTCCGCATTGGGGATGATAATTCCCATCTATGTTACATTTCTTGGTATTTTTTGTCTTTCCTCGCTGGCCTTTCCTGGTACCAACAGTTTTGTCGGTGAATTTCTGGTTTTGCTGGGAGCCTTTAAGAAGAGTACGCTGGTCGGCTTTCTCGCGATTCCCGGGGCGATTCTGGCTGCGGCTTATATGTTGCGATTGTTGCAACGCATGGCTTGGCACGACTCAGATGGTCATGCCCACCATCATGATGAAAATGAGGCTGATGATCATGGTCACGCCTTAACTGATCTTAGTTTTCGTGAACTTTCAATGGTGGTGGTCTTGACATTCTTTGTCTTTTGGATCGGCCTCTATCCGGCTCCACTCCTGAATATTATGGATGCCAGTGTTACCCATCTGCTTCAGCAGATTTCCGCTGGTGGAGCGGCGGCGCCGATTGATCCGCATGCCGCTCATCATTCCATGCTCGAATTGGGTAGTTGGTTCAAACAGATTGTGACTTTTTAGGTTTATTGGAACTGGAAATAACAGCTCTATCTCTTAACGTTGCTGATATTTAATTGTAGGTATTCAACATGCAAGTAATGCTTATTTTTCCTGAACTTGTTCTGATAGTCATGGTGCTGGTTCTGTTTGCCGCATCACTGAAAAAGATCCAGGGTGCGACTTTAAGTAATATGGCCCTGGCCGGTGCTTTTTTGACATTGGTGGCTACCGTACTCAGTTCCTGCGCTTCAGGTACATTGTTTGCGGGAGCCTATCAGGTCGATGGCCTCTCCCAATTGATAAAATTTCTTTTAGGCGGTAGCCTTTTTCTCATATTTTTCATGTGTCGCAGTATGAGCGGTATCGAGGAGGAGATGCAGAATGAGTTCTACCTTTTCCTCACTCTGAGTACTTTAGGCCTGGTCATGATGAGTAGTGCCGTCGAACTTCTGACCATTCTTGTCTGCCTCGAAATCTCCTCTTATGCTCTCTATGTCGTGATCTCTTTTCGTCGCGGTGAAGGTCGCCGGAGTGAGGTTGAAGCGGCAGTTAAATATGTCCTGTTCGGGGCCGCCGCTACCGGAATTTCACTATTTGGCTTAAGCTATATTTTCGGACTGACCCATACAACCTATCTTAACGAAATCAGTGCTCAGTTACCGAAGATGATGAGTCAGCCGATGGCGGTAATCGGCATGGTCTTAATGCTTTGTTGTTTCTTCTATAAATTGGCGATGTTTCCAATGCATGCCTGGACCCCTGATATCTATCAAGGGGCCTCGAATGAGACCACCACTTTTATTGCAACTCTCCCGAAAATTGGTGCGGCTGCTCTCTTGATCCGTTTGGTCAGTATGACCGGTAGCGGGATTTCCGAGTTTACCTGGGTTCTTGTGGTTCTCGCAGTCCTCTCAATGACGTATGGTAATCTGGCGGCCTTGGTGCAGGATGATATTAAACGTCTGCTGGCTTATTCGAGTATTGCGCATGCCGGTTATATGATGATTGGTCTTTTAAGTGGAAATCAACTCGGTATGGCGGCGGTGATCTACTATATTGCCGGTTATGTCCTCATGAACCTGGCCTGTTTTCTGGTAATCTACTATATTGCACCACGGGGTGAGAATATCACGTTTGCCGATCTCAAGGGACTTTATCGGCGTTCTCCGGTATTGGCATTCACGCTGGCTGCCGGAGCCTTTGGCATGGCCGGAATCCCGCCTACGGTGGGCTTTACCGGTAAGTTTATAATTTTTACCGGTGCTCTGGAAAAAGGTTTTTATGGCCTGGTTGTAATCGCCATGGTCAATGCTGCGATCTCTGCATTTTATTATCTGAAAATGGCGCGTGCGGTCTATTGTCAAGGTGATGAAGATGAGTTGCAAAGTTTGCAGTTGGGTTTTGGCGTAAAAGTCTTTGGCGCCTTCTTAATTGTAGCAATTATCTTGGTTGGGATTATGCCTCAGGGTTTGATGAATCTCGCTGACCAGGCCGTGTCGGCGCTTTTGTAAAAGCTTCTTTAGAAAAATAATTGACGAACCGAAAAGGGCAGTGCTAACTGCCCTTTTTTATTATCTATAGGTTGCGTCAAGAGTGGTTGATAATAGGTTAACTTTTATGCTATTGTGCATTTGTTGAGGGAGCTTTGCTTCCACCGATTCTCAATATAAATTGTGTGAATGGAATAACCTTTTGTTTTTTTTCCGCGTTGGTTCAAAAAAACTGCTGATTGTATTTATCCTTGTCATCATGGCGGGAGTGGTCGGTACCGGAACTCTTTATGGAGCGGGAACCGAACTGCCGGCGGAGAAGGGCTATAAGCAGGCAAAAGCTAATTATAACCGGTTTATGGCTAATCCCAAGGGCTGGGGGCAACGCCGCCGCTGGGAATCACTGATTAAGGATTTTGATGTTCTGGCCCGTAACTACCCACGCAGTAAAAGGGCGGACGATGCTCTTTATCTAGCTGCCGGTCTATATTCATCACTCCATAATTATTCGGGTTGGTCATCCGATCTGCAGCAGGCGGCAAAGCGCTATAAAATGCTGATTAAGAGTTACGATCAGAGTCGTCTGGCGGATGATGCTCTGTATAATCTTGGGGTTATAGCTCTCAAATTAAAGGATAAGAAAAAAGCTCGAGTTCAGTGGCAGTGCTTGCTTCGCGATTATCCTGAATCCGATATGCGGGAAAGAGCACGAACCAGTCTTAATGATTTAAGTTCTTCTAAAACTAAAAAGAGTGCCAGGAAAAGTAGGATACCGAGAAAAAAAGCAAAGGTCAGCAAGACGAAATTTCGGCAAGGCGGCACTTATAAAGCACCTGCTAAGGTTGTAAAAGCGAAAAAAAACAATCGCAAAGGACTCTCCCGAGTGTTGGATCTGCGTCACTGGTCTTCACCAACTTATACCCGGGTTGTTATCGATCTTGACCGTGAGACGGAGTTCACCAAGGGGATTCTCAAAGACCGGCATAACAGTAAAAAGACCAAATCGATCTATCTGAATCTGGCTGATAGCATGGTCCCGGAGATCAAACGGGAGATGCCGATTAATGATGGTATTTTGCAGCGAGTTAAAGTTTCTCAATTTAATTCGCGTACGGTGCGAGCCGTTATCCATGTTGCAGACATTGATCATTATAAAATTTTTGCTTTAAGTCACCCTCCCAGAATTGTTATTGATGTGATTGGCGGCGACTACAAAAAGTCCCGAAAAAAGAGAAGCCGGACGAATCCGGTAACGAAAGCCACTAAAACCGGAGCTCTGAGTCTGGCTCAGCAGCTCGGGCTTGGGGTCGGAACCATTGTCATTGATGCCGGCCATGGCGGTAAAGACCCGGGGGCTCTCTCCGCCGGGGGAAGTAGGGAAAAAGATGTAGTTCTTGATATTACGAAAAGATTGAGGTCGGTTCTGAAGAGTAGGCTCAAATGCCGGGTTGTAACGACGAGAGATAGTGATCTTTTTATTCCTTTGGAAGAGCGAACCGTAGTTGCCAATACCAAAAAGGCTGACCTTTTTATCTCGATTCATGCTAATGCCAGCCGTAATCGTCGCGTCCATGGAGTTGAAACCTACTTTCTTAATCTCTCAACCGACAAAGAGGCGATGGAGCTGGCGGCGTTGGAAAATGCAACGTCGACCAAGAATATTGGTCAACTGCAGTCGATACTTAACGACCTCATGCAGAACTCCAAAATTAAGGAGTCGAGTCGTTTGGCCAGTTGTGTTCAGCACTCCCTGGTCAATAGATTGAGGAAATCATATAGCAAGGTTAATGATCTCGGAGTCAAACAGGCCCCTTTTTATGTCCTGATTGGGGCGCAAATGCCGAGTATCCTGGTTGAGGTCTCTTTTATCTCAAACAAGATGGAAGCCCAGCGTCTGGGTACAGGGGCCTATCGGCAGAAAATTGCCGAAGGTCTGGCCGACGGCATTGAGAAATATATTAAAGAGATTAAACTCGCCCGATTATAGGACGATTAACAATTTGATTATAATGAAGGAGGAAAACAAAAATGATTGAACAGAAATTTCTTTTACGGGATGATGAAATTCCCCGGCAGTGGTATAATCTGGCAGCCGATCTGCCCTCTCCGATGGAACCTTTGAAGACTCCGGACGGAGGCCTGGTGACACCGGAGATGATGGCCCCGATCTTTCCTATGAACCTGATCGAGCAGGAAGTGAGCCAGGAGCGCTGGATCGATATTCCGGAACCACTGTTGGCGCTCTTGAATAGTTATCGGCCAGCTCCCTTGAAACGGGCGGTAAGGCTTGAAAAGGCCCTGGGAACTCCGGCTAAAATTTACTATAAAGACGAAAGTACTTCGCCGGCTGGTAGTCATAAGCCCAATTCAGCTCTGGCTCAAGCTTGGTACAACAAAGAGTTTGGTACTAAACGATTGACAACCGAAACCGGGGCCGGACAATGGGGTAGTGCACTTAGTTATTCTTGTGCCCTGATTGGCTTAGAGTGTAAAGTCTTCATGGTGCGGATCAGTTTTGATCAGAAACCCTATCGTAAGATTCTGATGGAGACCTGGGGTGGCACATGTATCGCCAGTCCGAGTACCGAAACTGCTGCCGGCCGGCATTTTCTTGAACAATACCCTGATACCCCGGGGAGTCTCGGAATGGCGATCAGCGAAGCGATTGAAGCGGCCGTTAGTGATAAGAGTGGAGATACCAAATATTCTCTTGGCAGCGTTCTTAACCATGTCCTTTTACACCAGACAATTATTGGTCTTGAAGCTAAAAAACAGTTAGCTTTGGCTGGAGTTAAAAAGCCTGATATTGTGATTGGCTGTGCCGGTGGTGGGAGTAACTTTGCTGGTCTCTCTTTTCCTTTTGTTAATGATAAAATTAACGGTGCTGATATCACAATTATTCCGGTTGAACCGCAATCCTGTCCGAGCCTGACCAAAGCCCCATTTGCTTATGATTATGGTGATACTACGGGGATGACACCGCTCATGGCGATGCATACTCTGGGTCATAATTTTGTCGCTCCGCCTCTGCACGCCGGGGGGTTGCGCTATCACGGTATGGCCCCGCTGGTTAGCCAGGCTACGGTCGAAGGACTTTTGCAGCCTGAGAGCATTCCGCAAATGGAGTGTTACGCAGCGGCTATTCAGTGGGCTCGAACCGAGGGTACGATTTGTGCACCGGAAACCAGCCACGCTATTGCGTCGGCTATTCGCCAGGCTAAACAGGCCAAGGAAGAGGGTAAGGAGAAGGTTATACTCTTCGGCTACAGTGGTCATGGTATGCTTGATCTGGCCGGTTATGATTCTTATTTAAATGGCCGCCTCGATAATTATGAAATTCCGGAAGAGGAGTTTAGAAAATCGATCGAATCATCCCTTGAGGGACTACCTAAAGCGGTTGAAAAACGTACCGGCAAGTGGTGAGTTTGAATTCACAGGCTGTAACCGAGCACTCTGCCACTTGGGAGGGTGCTCTTTTTTTGACTTAACCTTTTCCACTGGTTTTGTGTTCTAAAATAAATTTCAAACCTCTTTGGTTCCGGCTATGCCGGAGTTGGCTTTACAATGATATTTCCTAAAAGTAGTTGGTTGAAATGTTGGTATGAGAAAAGGCGGAGGCGTTTTAGGTTTCTTCTGATTTTCTCCATGATGTTGAGTCTTAGTTTACTTTATCGTCACTATTTTCCACTGGAGCCGTCCTCTGAACCCAAAACTATCGCCGCAACTACTATTTCGCAAAGCTCTGTCGGAAGTTTGGAAAACACTATAAACGTTGAAGAAAAGCCGGTTAATCGGGAAACGATTGAAGGTACAATTGGGAGAGGGGAAACCTTAAGTTCTCTTTTCGATGAATATTTTAGTGCCCGGGATATTTATCGCTTGGCAAAGGAGTGTGAGAAAACTTTTCCGGTTCGAGATCTATGTGCCGGACAACCTTACTGCATGCTGCTTGAGGATGGTTGTTTCAGATGTTTTACGTATGAAATTGATAGTGATGATCAACTCTTCATCAATTATGAAAACGAGCAGTTTATTATCAGCAAGGCGGCGATCGCCTACCAAGTTGAACGAGCGGCTATCAACGGGATAATTGAGAGCTCACTTTTTTTAACCGTTTCCCAACTTGGTGAGAAACCTGAACTGGCATGTCGTCTGGCGGATATTTTTGCCTGGGACATTGATTTTATGCGCGATCTGCGGCTTGATGATTCATTTCGCGTGCTTATTGAAAAGCGTTATCGAGATGGAACTTTTACCGGTTATGGCCGGTTGTTGGCGGCTGAATTTGTCAATCAGGGAGAGAGTTATCGGGCTGTCTATTTTGCCGATAAGGGTTTTGCCGCATATTACGACAGCGAAGGGCAGAGCTTGAAAAAAGCTTTCCTTAAGGCTCCACTCTCCTACAGTCGTATCTCTTCAGGATACAGTAATCGTCGTCTGCACCCGGTTTTGCGGGTATGGCGGCCGCATCGAGCTATCGATTATGCCGCACCCGTCGGGACGCCGGTAAAGGCGGTCGCCGACGGGGTTGTAAGTCAACGCAGTTACGACAAAAGTAACGGCAATAAAATACGTCTGCGTCATCCCAATCAATATGAAACTACCTACATTCATCTCAGCCGTTTTGGTCGTGGCATTAAAATCGGCAAAAAAGTTACTCAAGGCCAGATTATCGGCTATGTCGGGGCCACCGGATTGGCTACCGGTCCACATCTTGACTATCGGGTTTTCAAAAACGGCCGTCCCATCAACCCTTTGAAGATTGAAAGTATCCCCTCAGTTCCCCTATCCCAGACCGCCCTTCCCGAATTCAAACTCCGGGTTCAGGAATATTTTGAATTTCTCGATCGCGAAATTTCCAGCTCGGTTAGTAATGATCGTTTTTAGTGGCTTTACTTTTAAATAACCACGCTATTTTCATGTAAGTGCCCACCATAAAGCTACTAAAGTTAGTGTGAACATCGCTTCGCTCCAAACCCTGACAATGGCTGTTGCTAGATTTTCGGTTCATCTGATTATCTCGACACGACATCGCCAAGAATTGAACCCGCTCGAGATGGAGTGAATTTTTGTCGCGTTTTTTTTGTTCAACCTGTCTCGGTTGGGGGCATTTCTAGATACTTTGCGGCCTGTTAATGGCCGCCCATATGGCGCCATTCCGGGGTCGCCTTAATGGCGCCACCTGATGTCCGCCTTAAAGGCGCCACCTCAGGGTCGGCTTAATGGCTCCACCCTATGGTCGGGTTAATGGCGCCA
>JAYEMC010000477.1:0-8169 GCA_034717935.1 Pseudomonadota bacterium
TGACGGTTTCGGTGATCTCCAGTCTCAGTCTCTCTTCGGTATCTTCGGGAAAATCATTACTGTTAATTGCTTCCATTTTTTTACTCTGTCTCTTCTATTAAGCCGCGGTTGAGGATGTTGTTGGGGTCGAACATCTTTTTCATCTTTTTGATGATGTCAATTCCTTGGGTACCATAACGTTTGGCAAAAAAGTCGGTGCGTTTGGCAAATTGTCCCCATTCGCCGCCGCAGGTTTTATATTTGAGATTTAAAGCGGTCTCGCGTGCGAATTTTTCATCGACGGCCTGTTGCTTTTTGGCGTCGTCCCAGCCTTTGGGAATAATAACTCCCGGATGCATGGTCAGCGCCCCGATATGACCAAATAGATATGAATCGAGAGTTGACAGCAGAGGTAGCCCTTCAGTGAAATTGACGACCTCATCCATGCAGGTTTCCAAGCCTTTGAGATTGGAAACGACCTCGGCGGAGACCCATTGATCGCCGGTCGACTGCATCAGGTAGGAGCCGATGACTTCACGTGTGGTCCAGAGGGTTTCCCATCTTTCAAGGTCGGTGATTTTTTCCGCTACCAGAGGTTTTTCCTTGGCCATGGAGGCAACGATTTGATCAGCAGCCCATTCAGCCTGTTCAGGGGTATTGCCAATTGAGACAAACATGATTACCGGGCCGCCGGGGCGCGGCAGATCTTTCAGGTCAAAGCCGATGTTAGCGGTTTTTTCGTCCATGAACTCCATAAAGAGAGGAGCGGGACAGCGGTCGTAATAAAACTGCTGGACGCCGCGGGCCAGAGAGTCCAGATTTTTATAGACGAGCAGGCCATGTGAACGGTGGAAATCGGGTATCAGGCGCATGCGGATGTTGCTGATGATGCCGAAAAGGCCGTCGCCGCCGACGAAAAACTTGGTCAAGTCGTTGCCGGCCGGCCGCCTAAGGCCGGTGGTACCGGTTTCCAGAAACTCCCCGGTCGGTAGAACGGCATCGACTCCGAGGATATAGTCGCCCGGCTTGCCGATGCTGGCATCAATAATGTGGGCGCTGGTGTTGTTGGAGACCAGACCGCCCATGCTGGCAATCAGCCGGCTGCCTGGAGCAAAGGGCAGGAAATAGCCCTCTTTTGCGAGCAGTTCGGTAATTTCGTTGCAGGTGTGGCCGGGGCCGCATTCAAAATAGTTGTTTTCAAAGTCGATGTGGAAGTGTCGCAGTCGGCGGGTATTGATGACAATGCCCGGTTCCGGATAGCGCGCGGCTCCGGTAAAGGAGGTTCCTGAACCTCTGACATAGACCGGAATCTTCGTTTGGTTGGCATACTCGACAATGGCGGCAATCTCGTCTTTGTCTTTCGGCATGACCACAGCCAGAGGTAACTCTTCCCGCTTTTTTTCATAGGGAAAGATGTCTAATGAGCTCTTTATCCGTTCAAAAACGGAAACTGTCAGATATTCACTGCCGACTATCTCTTCCAGGGCGCTGATAAGTTGTTGTTGTTCGGTGTTGTTGGCTTCTGCCATTGGTTACTCCACGACAAATTATAATAGGGTGGTCAGTTGCTGCAGGTCGTCGATCTCTTCCAGATTGAGCACAAGATCAACAATTGCAGACGATTTTTGGCTTATATCATCCCGCTTACTGAAGTTTACACAGTCATTAAATTTCTCCAGGCATTCGTTGTTGTTCATGGGCGCAGCGGGGCTGCCAAGGAGATGATCATGGTTGGCTGTGTAGTTTTTTCCGCTTTGTGTTGTAATGGTTATGGAGACCGAACTTATGTCATTTTGGGGGAGACTTGAGTTCGGGACAACGACAATTTTTTTGACAAGATCTTGAGTTTTGGGATCTTCAATCTGTTCTTTTTCAAAATCTTCGAGTCGGAGTTTGCCTCGTATTAAAGCTGTGGCTACGGTGTAGGGGATGCTGAACTGGGCGTCAACCTGGGGGTCGGTACGGAGCTTGAAAGGTTTGCCGACCATATCGGCAACCATAGCTGAGGCGTTAACCGTTATATTTTCAATATCGTTGATGTTGATTGGGTTTGAGCGTTGCAGGGAAAGGGCTGAGTCGATGGCTCCATGGGTCATCCGGCATGAGGGGTAGGGTTTAAGGCTTAAATCCATAATCCCAAAATGTTGGCCAAGTGCTTTGGTGATTTTTTCCGTTTCACAATTTCCACCTTCGTAGAGGTTGAAAAAACCATATTTACCCGTGAAGGGAAAACTGGCGCCGGTTATTCCAGTTTGGGCAAGCTGCGCACTGAAGACTCCGGCCCGAGCCGCAAAAGCGGGCTGCATCCGTTTTACCAGGCTGCCGTCTATAAGGCACTGGGCGTTGCCTGATGTCTGGCTATAGACAATGCCAAAGCTGTGTTGGACTTGTTCCAGTGGTAAATTCAGGGTCTTTGCCGCCGTTGCCGCCGCTCCGAAACTGCCGCAAGAGGCCGTTCTGATCCAGGAGAGCGGGGTGTTTATGGCGCCGGCCAGTCGACAGATTATGTCCACGCCCAAAATTGTCGCGGTCAGCAGTTGTTTTCCGGAGGCATTTGAAACTTCACCCAGTGCCAAAGCAGTCGGTAAAACCGAAACCATGGTGTGGAGAGCTGAGCGGTCTAATGTGTCGTCAAAATCGAGAGCGTGCATCAAGGTTGAGTTGACAAAAGCGGCTTCGGCGGGACCGGTTCGCAAACCGTGAGCCATGATAGTGGCCCCTGTCTGATTGTTGCGATTCCAGCTGGAAATCGCCTGAATTGTTTCCTTGCAGCCTGGAGCTTGCCAGCCCGCAAGTCCCACCCCAAGCGCATCCAAAATCAGATATTTTGTTTTTTTTACAGTCTGCTCCGGCAAATCTTTATATGATGTTTGCTGGATATAGGTCGATAGCTCCCGGTTTAACGACATACTTTAGCTCCCGATGCTTCTGTTTCTTTGCAACAGCGGTATTTTTTTCAATTGCAAGAAAAGAATGATTGTAACCATAACCAGGCCTGCCCCGTTTAGCTGGTAACAGGGAACCACCAAGCTGAGGCAGGAGGCCGCCAGGAGAAGACGAAAAACTACCGGCAGGGTGCCTTCAAAATAATTTTGCACACAGATCGATAGTGCGTAGACTGCAATGAGAGCGCAAAGAGCGCTCCAAGCAATTTCCCACCAGGAACCGATAAAGAGTAGTGCGTTATTGTAGACAAAGATATATGGCAGAATAAAGATGGTTATGGCCAGTCTGCAGGCTGTCAAGGCCGTTTTCATCATCGGGGCACCTGAGATTCCGGCGGCGATAAAAGCATCGGGGGCCATGGGTGGTGTGATCCCGGCGACAATCGAAAAATAGAAAACGTAAAGGTGTGCGGCCAGGGGATAAACGCCCATGTCGACCAAGGCCGGCACCACTAAAATTGCGAGTACGATATAGGCTGCTACCGGGGGTACACCCATACCCAGAAGGATTGAGGCCAACATCGTAAAAAAGAGTAATAGCAGGAGGTTGCCGTGGGCTAGTTCGATGAGAATGGACGACATCATCAAGCCTAAGCCGGTCAAGGTGACCATGCCGACAACAACCCCGGCCAGGGCCAAAATAGCGATAACCGGCAGAGCTGTGTAGGCTCCTTTTTCTAGTCCGGCGAGAATCTGTTTGCCGGTCATTCGTTTTCCCGGGCGAATGCTGGTCGCAATGAAAATACTGATGTTGGCCCAGAATGCGGCTCGGGGTACGGAGGTTTTGGAAAAAAAAATAAAATAAATTAAAACAGCGACCGGGATGAGGAAGTGCCAACCCTCTTTTAAGGTTTTTCTGAGGGGTGGAATTTCGGCTTTTGGAACTCCTTGAAGGCCGTTTTTTTGGGCTTCAAGATCGATCATAATGAAAAGTCCCAGATAGTAGAGTATGGCGGTGAGGCTGGCAGCTTTAATAATGTTAAAGTAGCCGACGCCCAAGTTCTCCATGATGATGAAGACGGCGCTGCCCATGATTGGCGGCATCAGCAGGCCTCCTGCACTGGCCACAGTCTCCACAGCCCCGGCAAAGGTTGGGGAGTAACCGGTTTTTTTCATCAGCGGGATGGTGATTTGGCCGGTACCGGCAACATTGGCTGTGCCGCTGCCGGAAAGCATGCCAAACATAGAGCTGGCGACTACCGCGACTTTGGCCGGGCCGCCCCGGACGTGGCCTAAAAAGCCGTAGGCGAGATCGATAAAGAAATCGCCGCCACCGGCTTCACGCAACATCGAGCCAAAGAGAATAAAAAGGAAAATAAAGGTTGCGGAGATGCCGGCCAGCATGCCGAAGATACCGTCGGTGGTAATGAACATACTGCCGATAATGCGCTCCCACTCGTAATCCTTGTGGGCTAAAATATCCGGCAGTATTTCACCGAAGCGGGCGTATATGAGTATGGCCATGGCAACCAGAGGAAAAGCCCAGCCCACAGCCCGCCGGGCTGCCTCAATCAAAAGAATGATCAAGGCAGCCCCCATAAACAGTTCGTATTGGGGCAGCGCGGCTCCGGCTGCCCCAACCTTTTTAAACCAGTTTAGCAGGACATAGAGGCCAATGGCGACTATGACCCCGGCTAATGCTTTGGAAAAGAGGCCGGGTTTTGCCCGCAGCTCATGTTTGCGAAAAGGATAGACCAGGAAAATGAGAACCGCGCCGATCACAACATGCGGTACCCGTTGATTCATAGCGGTCAATTGAAACACACCTGTATAGAGATGGAACAGGCTTAAGCCGATAGCCAGCCAACGGGTAATAAAACCGGTTACTGATCCCTTTTCCTGGTTGTTTGTCATTATTTTTTATCCTTTGTTCCCCAGACACCCTTCTCTTTATAGTATTTGATGGCTCCGGGGTGAAAGTTGGCGGGGACGGCCTGACAACCGAAAAAAGCATTTTCGGTTGTATACATCTTGGCCATTGGGTGAATGGCGTTTCTCTGTTTGTCGTTGTCGTAAACAGCTTTGATGATCTGATAAACCAGCTCTTTCGACATGGATGCGCTACAGAGCCACATCTGTGGCAGGCTATAGGTCTGCACGTCCTGATCAATCCCTTTGTAGGTTTTGGCCGGGATGATTTTGGACTGGAAAATGGGATTGCCTTTGCGCAATCTTTCGTAATCAGCATCGGAGGTTTCTACGAGGCGGAGAGGGATGTCTCGTGCCAGTTCCATGATAGCTGCCACCGGCATGCCGGCCGAAATGTTGCCGGCGTCAATGGTGTTGTCTCTGATGCCGGTGATGATTTCGGAAAAGGAGATGTATTTGGGGCTGAAATCGTCAAAGGTAAGGCCCCAACCTTTTTCCAGGGCCTCCTGTGAAAACAGTTTGAGGGTGCCGCTGCCGGCGGGCCCGACGCCGATCCGTTTGCCCTTAAAATCGGCAATTGTTTTTATTGGCGAGTCTTTTCTGACGATCCAGTGGGTGTCGCTGGTGTGGCCGATTGCGATCAGTCTGAGAGGTGAGATGTCAACCCCTCTGGCTTTGAGTTTGGTCAAGGTTCCCATGGCTGCCAGGCCCATGTCCATTTTGCCGCGGCTGATCAAGGTCGCATTTTCAAGGGAAGCGGCGGTCGATTCGGCTGTTACCCGAACATTGGGAACCTGTTTGTTAATGATGCTGGCAAAGCCGGCACCGAGAAAATAGTAGGTGCCGGCCGGGCTGCCTGTACCGAATGAGATAAACTTCAAACGGGCACTGGCTGGCTGAGGCTGCGCTAGGATGATGGAAAAGCAGCAAACAATTATAAAAATAAGAGCGGTCTTTTTCATGGATAGACTCCTTGTGCTTTTGTTTTAATTGTAAGAACTGGCGATTTTTCTCAATTATGAGAGTCGGTTTGCTTGAACCGGATTAGAGTTCCTGCACCATGATTGTGTATTCACTGGGTATCTCGTGAAAATACATGGGGAAGGTTCGGCTTAACTCTGCTCCAGCCTTAACGACCGGTGGTTTTCCTTTGCGAGGGTAGAATCCGCCCCCGGCAACCCCGTCGGGAAGGAAAATGGCGAGACGAAATCGTTTGTCTGTCTTTGAGATATTTTTGATCTTGACGTCGAAATGCAGTCGCTCAGCCCCTTTGTACATTTTCATATAACAGGAGACGTTGGTAACTTTAACGGAAGGGCACAGGTCGAAGCTGGGGACCGGCTCTTTCGCTTTGGATGCGTCGGTTTTTTCAGCTGCGTAGCTGGTACAAAACATCCCTGCAACAAACAGCACGGTTAACAACCATAAGATTTTGCTTTTCCTCATTACTCTTCTCCTTTTCTTTTGGGTTTTCCGGTTGCCCCTTTTTGTGGGGAACACAGATTGAAACTATACAGATCAGCAAGCATTATGCCGTGGTGGCGGTATTGCCGGTTTTGTTGCTAATTGATTGTTGGTTGGCGCTAAAGGGTTGTTTTTACATCTTCTTTTGTTGGATGATGGATGTCGGGGTGGTGAGGGTGTGTTCAGGGGTGTTGTGTCGTGATGATGTGCATTACTTGGACAATTGTTCCGTATTGGAACATTGCTGCAATTTGTTCATTTTTCGGTAGAGGGTTGTGCGGCTGATACTTAGGCGGCGGGAGGTTTCACTGATGTTGTTGTTGCACTCTTTGAGAGTGCGCAGAATAATCGTTTTTTCCTGTTCCACCAACGATCTCTCTTCGCGGTGTCTGCTCTTTGTTGTCTTATCAAGGGGTGTTGCCTGGTCGATGGGATGAGAATGTTGATTTTCGCCAATGATCTTATTTATATTTTCAGCTACCTCTTCCTCGTTTTCACATAAAAGTGCTAACCTTCCCAGAAAATTCTGGAGCTCTCTGACATTTCCGGGCCAGGGAATTTTTTGACAATGTTTAATGCAGGGTGTTGGTAATGAAAAGGGGGTTTTAGAGAATTTTCTACGAAGATCGTTGAAAATTGCTTGGGCAAGTTCCGGGATATCTTCTTTTCGATCCTGTAATCGGGGTAAGGTAATGCTGAGTTGGTTAAGCCGGTAATAAAGGTCGGTTCTAAATCGGCTCTCCTCAAGATCGCAAAAGATGTTTTGGTTGGCGGCTGCGATTATTTTGACATCAATGGGGATGATGTGAGCTCCACCAACCCTCATTACCTCTCGTTCCTGTAGTACTCTTAATAATTTTGCTTGCAGATTGAGGGGGATGGTATTGATTTCATCAAGCAGAATGGTACCGTGTTGGGCCAATTCAAAAAGCCCCGGCTTACCCCCTTTGCGGGCCCCGGTAAAGGCTCCTTCTTCGTAGCCGAAGAGTTCACTTTCTAAAAGATTATCCGGTAAAACGCTGCAATTAACAGCGATGAAGGGGCCTCGTTGTCGGGGGCTGAGATTGTGGATGGATTGAGCTAAAACCTCTTTACCTGTACCGGTTTCACCGATCAGCAGGATTGTCAGATCAACCTGGGCATACTGTTGGGCTTCCCTGAGGATCTCTTTCATGCGCGGGCTTTTGGCTGCGAAATGGCTGATTGTATATTGGGCCTTGAAGCCTTTTTTTCGTAAAGCTTTTCTGATTTTGCTATCCATCTTCTGGATTTCTGAAGCCTGTCTGAAAGTGCCGGCCACGCCGATAATTTTTTCATCCAGAACAATCGGGGTGTTCTTAACCATTATCTGCTGATCACCAATGCTAATCAGCTCATTGTTGATGGTTGCCTTGCTCTGTAAAACGGCTTCCATTTTCAGGGCAGGGAAATGGTCTTTGATTCGGGAACCGATCATCTGTTTGGGGGAACATTTGAGAATATGTGAGGCAGCCAGATTGAAACGGGTGATTGAGGCATTTTTGTCAATAACAATGATGCCTTCGGAAAGGTTGTCAAAAATGGTCTCCAGCCAGATATATTGTTCTTTTTCGCGTCGCCGCAGGATCGCCATGCGTACTGCTTCATCTATGGCTTCACCAAGAATATCCGTGTCGTAAGTAACCAATACCCCTTTGGCGCCATATTGCTCGGCAAGCTCAACCGCAAGTTTGCTTTTGCCGATAATGACTTCGCAGCCATCATGGACGGCTTTAGTTAGTCCGTAGAGAAAATCATTTTTATCAGTAAAAATGATCTGTTTAACCGTGACCTGGTAAAGCTTCTCAATGAGGTCAATCCCCTTAACCGGAATTTCAGAAGTGATGGCAATTTTGGGGGAAAACTTTCTGGCGAGTTCGACGGCTTTAATTAT
>JAYEMC010000478.1:0-1508 GCA_034717935.1 Pseudomonadota bacterium
AAGCTTTGGGCGGTAGGTTGGTAATAAAAGCAGTATTTCAAGAGGGTAGCGAAGAATTGCTTGCATAGAACCAAGCAGCACATCACTCTCACAATAAGAAAAAGGTCAGACCTATTTAATCACTCTCCTCGTAACAACCGAATCGACAAGAAATCGCATACAGAACCGACCTGAAACGGCCCGCAATTATCGGTTAAAAGAAACTTCCGTCAGCCGTTTCAGGCGGCTGATGCAGGTCGTTGACGGTGTGAAAGAAAACGGGGACAGACCACGGTTTTTTTAACAACTCAATCAGCAAAAAAGATCAAACTAATAACATACATTTGACCGGCAATAGCCGCCCGTTTTTTAGGTCAAATCAGTTGAGTCAGGAATTTTGTTGCTGGCATTGAGCTGCTGTTATACTTGTTGTGTGTGTGATATTAAATTCCGTAGGCTTCATCATGGGGGCCTAACAGGATAAATTTAATTGTTTGATCAGGTGTATCCTGGCATTTTGAACAAGCAACGACAACATCATCACCCTTTTTTCGACAAATTTCACAATACAGGTAGATGATGATGAAGTTACGTTTTACTGGACACGAGTAAAATCCCTGCCAGTTTCCCTTAAGCGGTTCGCCAAAGGCAACAGGATTTTCAATAATCATGTCTACCTTTTGTTTAACCTGTTTTTTGATGGAGGCGTGTTTCTTGACGGCCTTTAGAAAAGCTTTTTCAAATCTAGATTCCATCACTCCCCGAAGACCTCATCATACGAATGCCATTTAGCCGTACCGGTTTGCAGTTTGTTCTGAGCCTCTTTCATCGCCTCTTGGAAAGCTGGGTGAGAAAGAATGGTCTCCATCTGTTGGCCATCGACACGTCGTTTCAAGGATAGCAGGTATTGCGTTACCATATCGGCTACCGAAGTGCGATTTTCTGCAGCAAATATTTTGGCAAACTCTGCCAGATCACGGTCAAGACTTACATTGAGACGAGTTTTAGACATAATAAACCTCCTTACATTTGTTCCCATGATACGCATTGCAGGAACAAATGTCAATAGCCGCACATTTTTTACAACATTTCCCGATTACGTACCTCTTCTTCAATATTGACGACTTTTTCGCGCATGGTTTCGAGGAGGACGTAGACCACCGGTACCAGCAGGGTCGAGATAAAGCAGGCCGCGACCATGCCGCCTAAGACTACGGTGCCGATTGATTTCATGGTCATGGCTCCGGCGCCGGAGGCAAAGGCCAGGGGGATGACGCCGAAAACAAAGGAGAGGATGGTCATCATGATGGCCCGAAAACGGAGAGTTGCGGCATTTAAGGCGGCATCAAAAATCGATTGGCCTTGTTCTCTGAGTTCTTTGGCGAACTCAACGATCAAAATTGCATTTTTGCAGGAGAGGCCGATTAAAAGTACCAGTCCGATCTGGGCAAAAAGATTATTGTCGAGGCTCGCAAAGCGCAGAGCTAAAAGGGCGCCGAGCATGACCAGGGGGACTGAAATCAGAATCA
>JAYEMC010000479.1:0-1505 GCA_034717935.1 Pseudomonadota bacterium
CATTTATGATTGGCGGGGAGTTGAATAATTTTTCGACTAACTATCGACTTGGTCGGGGTAAAAGTTTTGTTCTGGAGGGGGATGAATATAATAGTGCCTTTTTTGATCGGCATGCCAAGTTTCATCACTATCGGGCCACCCATCTGATTATTACCGGGATTGAGATGGATCACGTCGATCTTTTTTCCGGTATTGACGAGATTATCGAAGAATTTCGGAAATTAATTGCAGCTTTGCCGGCTACCGGGCTGCTGGTTGCTAACGCCGATTGTCCGGTACTGAAAAAATTGTTGCCGGAAGCGCCCTGTAAGGTGTTGACTTATGGTTGGTCGCAAGGGGCTGATTTTCGTCTGCTGGACTATCGGGCGCTGGTTGATGGCGGGCAGATCAGTTTTAGTGCCCCCAGTAACCGGGAAGAGTCGGTTAAAGTTTCAGCGATTGGTCGTCATAATGGTGAAAATGCTCTGGCGGTGGCAATTTTGCTGAAAGAGCTGGGTTATTCGTGGGCGGCGGCAGCTGAAGGTTTAGGCTCATTTAAAGGGGTTAAAAGGCGTCAGGAGTTGGTCGGTCGTTCAGGGGGAAGCATCTATCTTAGTGATTTTGCCCATCATCCGACGGCGATCAAGCGAACTCTTGAGGCTCTGCGGGAGCATTATCCCGAGCACCATCTTTTGGCTGTTTTTGAGCCGCGAACCGCGACCAGTCGGCGTAATCTTTTTCAAAAAGAGTTGGAGGCGGCATTTATCGCGGCCGATGAGGTTTTGCTGGCTCCGGTATACGGGGTGGCCAATATGGATAAAGATGAAGCTCTGGATACGGCCCGGCTGGCGGGGGCAATTCGAGAAAGTTCAATGTCGGCTCGGGCTTTGACCAGTATAGATGAGCTTTATGACCATTTAAAAGAGAGAGCCGGGCGTAAAGAGCTGGTGGTTTTGATGAGTACCGGAGATTTTGGCGGTCTTTTTCACCAATTAGATAAAGATGTTTGGTCTTAAAAGGCGAAATTGATTGACAAGCTCGAAGGCAATGAGTATAGAGGCGCTCCCTGTTGCTTCTGTCTCGTTTGGCGAGAGTGGCAGCGAGAGTTAATGGACTCGGTTTTGCTCAAGTCTTAAGGATTTGCATGGCTATTTTTACTAAAGAACTACTCCATCTCAATCGCAAAATGCAGATTGTCTTGCTGGTGGTTACGATCTCGGTGGCCGGGGCTCTCTTTTTCCTCTGGCGGGATATGCAGTATAAGAGTCTGGGGCAGAATGCCGACTACAAAGCTCCGATGAACATCTATACCCAAGCTGAAAAGTTGATGATTCGGGGTAAATTTGATCAGGCTCTGAAGCGCTATACCGAAGCCGAGCGTATGTTGCGTGAGATTCCCGGCATTGATTTGAGTGACGATTTCTATTTTGCCATTGTTAATAACGCTATCGGCACCGTACATTTGCGGGTCGGGATTTATGGCGAAGGTGAGTTTGGGATTAAAAGCCGGGCCGATCTGGGCAAGA
>JAYEMC010000480.1:0-7981 GCA_034717935.1 Pseudomonadota bacterium
ATCGGCTACCTAGGTTTTATTAATGATCGAGAACTTGAACTACCTGCCTATAAAAGTTATGCACGAGACGATCTGGTTGGGCGCACCGGCATCGAAGCGCGCTATCAAGAACATTTACGCGGCCTCGATGGTCAGCGCCAAGTCGTGGTTAACGCACGCGGGCGAGAACTTTCCAGCTTCACCGCAGAAGCGGCTCAATTCGGTAAAAATCTTGAACTGACCATCGATATTGATCTCCAACAACACGCTTTTGCACTAATGGGCACTGAAGTCGGCAGCCTGGTTGCCATCAATCCGAAAAATGGTGAAATTCTAGCTCTGGTCAGCACTCCGTCATTTTCCAACAACCTTTTTTCAACCCGTATTTCCGCCAAAGATTGGCAAAAAATGAATAACGACCCTCTGCACCCCCTGCAAAACCGACCAATCCAGGGCCGCTATCCTCCCGGTTCTATCATCAAGCCCTTAATTGCCGCCGTTGCCTTGACTAATCAGGTTATAACTCCACAAACAGCTTTTACTTGCAACGGAACTATGAGTTTAGGAAATACCCGTTTTCGTTGTTGGAACCGCTATGGCCACGGTAAAGTCGACCTTTATCGTTCACTCAAAGAATCCTGTGATGTCTATTATTACAACCTGGCCACCAGGGTTCCTATCGACAGCATCGCCGCTTACGGAACCCGATTCGGCCTCGGCCGTCTCAGCGGTATCGAACTTCCGGGTGAAAAAAGCGGCCTTTTGCCAAGTTCATCATGGAAGTTGAAAAATGTCCATGATCAATGGTACACAGGTGATACTATCTCAGTTTGCATCGGCCAGGGTTACCTGACGACAACACCATTACAGATCGCCGCCATGTATGCGGTTTTCGCAAATGGAGGAACCTACTATCCCCCGCATCTGGTTAAAGCAGAAAAGAGACCTTCAAGTTCCCGTAACCATCCAATCGTTGCCCCAAAATTCGATGGTACGCGGATTGAAATCAGCGACAAGCATATGCAAGCCATACGTTTTGCTCTCTGGCAGGTGGTCAACGACAAACGTGGAACCGCTTTTAAATCACGAATTACGATCAAGGAATGGGAGATGGCCGGCAAAACCGGTACCGCCCAGGTTGTCAAACAGACACTTGAGGATTTGAAAGGTACAAAAGATACGCCCTGGCGTTTTCGTGATCATGCCTGGTTTGCGGCTTTTGCCCCTTACAATGAACCGGAGATTGCGATAGCGGTTCTGGTTGAACACGGTGGTCATGGAGGCTCAACTGCAGCCCCCATCGCCCGCCAGGCGATCGAATTTTATCTCGACAAACTCAACTTACCCCGACCTGGAAACTGACAAATGGCGGCAAAAAAAAATAAAACTTCCTTTTTCTGTACTTCCTGCGGCTACCAGAGCGCTAAATGGCTGGGCAAATGTCCGGGCTGCAACAAATGGGATACTATGCAGGAAGCTCCAACCGACTCCTTCTCAACAGAAACTCATGAAACCCCGCAAATGATTGCGGCCATCACCGAACTTGGAGTGGCTGTAAAACCGGTTCCTATCAGTGAAATTGATGAAAGTGAACAGCCCCGACAAAGTTCCGGCATTGATGAATTTGATCGGGTTCTTGGCGGCGGAGTGGTTACCGGTTCAGTCGTGCTGGTGGGGGGTGATCCCGGCATTGGCAAATCAACGTTACTCCTTCAAGTTCTTGATCAATTAAGCACACCCGGACAAACCACCCTCTACGTTTCCGGCGAGGAATCTCCGGTACAAAGTAAGATGCGCAGCCGACGTATGAGTATCAACAACGATTCCCTCTACTTCCTGGCGGCCTCAAGTATCGAAGAGATTATCAAAAATTTTCGTCAACTCAAACCAAGTACCCTGGTTATTGACTCAATTCAGACCTGCCACAGCCCGGAGATCACATCACCCCCGGGCACCACCAGTCAGGTCAGACAATCTGCGGCCCACCTGGTCAAGATCGCCAAACTGACCAATACACCAATCTTTATCATTGGCCATGTCACTAAAGATGGAGCCATCGCCGGACCTAAACTGCTTGAACATATGGTCGATACGGTGCTCTATTTTGAATCCGACACGCAATACCCCTACCGTATTTTAAGAGCCGTTAAGAACCGCTTTGGCTCAACCAACGAGATCGGCGTTTTCGAGATGACAGGGAGCGGGCTAATCGGAGTTGAGAGCCCATCCAGTATTTTTCTCAACGAACGACCGCAAAGTCTGGCCGGCTCTCTGGTCAGTGCTACAATTGAAGGTTCGAGACCAATCCTGACCGAAATTCAAGCCTTGGTCAGCACGGCTCTGTCCGGTGGCATTCCGCGCCGCACAACACTAGGTATAGACCGCAACAGGGCGGCCCTAATGATCGCTATCATGGAGAAACGCCTGCGCCTAAATTTCAGCAATAAAGACATTTTCCTTAACATCGTTGGCGGTTTGAAAGTTATCGAACCGGCTATCGACCTGGCCCTGATCGCGGCTATACTTTCCAGCCATCTGGATCAGGTCATCCCGACAACAACAATAGTTATCGGTGAAGTCGGACTCACTGGTGAGATCCGACGGGTAAACATGATTGAACAACGCTTGAGTGAATCCTTAAAATTCGGCTTCAAAAAGATCATTGTCCCTCAAGGCAACCTCTCATCTTCTTCAACGGCTAATAAAGATTACGTAAAAGAGATCTCCACGTTACAGGAACTCGCCGGAGCCCTTTTTTCATGATGCTAAAGAACCTGCTTTCACTTATCCTGACTCTGGCAATGATCTTTACCATTGCCTCGTTTTCTGATGCCGCACCAAAACATGTAAAACCTCTAATCGGAGCTCAGATATCGGTTCTGGAAGAAGAGAACTGGAAAAATTGTGAAGAGTACTTTTACAAACTCAGAGATATGGGCTATAATACCATTATCCTTAGGGTATTTCATAATCGCAAAGATCGATTTCATAACCTGGTAAAAAAATTAAACCGCAAACAAAATCGGGAAGGAGTCTATTTCAACACCGAACAGGCCCCGGTTATCTTAGACATCCTGACTCCAGCTTGCGAAAGTGCGCACCGGGCCGGACTCAAAATCTTTGCCTGGATGACAACTTTACGAGCCAACTACGCCCACAAATCCAGCCCCCAAGTCTTAAGCTATGATGAAACAAACGGTTCCATAAAAAAAGAAGAAAATCTTCTCGAACCCTCGGCACCGGAAAATATTGACTTCCTCAAAAAACTATTCCTGGATCTGGCAGCCTACCCGATTGACGGCATTCTCCTGCAAGATGATCTAATGCTCAGAGATAACCAGGGATTTGGACAAATTAGCGGCAGCATTATCCCGGAACCGAAAAATCTTTATCAATTCTCAGGAAAAAACCAGACCCGAATATCCGCCTACAAACCTCTATTTTACCACTGGCGAAGACAACAGGCTTTAACCCTGCAACACCTTGCCAACACCATTTTTTCAACCTGTCGTTCCTTAAAACCGACACTCATCTGTACCCAAAACGTTCATTACGAACTTCTCTACAATAACGATTGGGGACGAGACTGGTTTGCCTGCACTAAGGTTTCGCTAAACGCATCAAAAGCTGACTACCTTATGATTATGGCTTATCAGGAGAGAATCAGAAGGGAATTGGAACTGGTCACAGAAAAAGAACTCTCGTCAACCATGATCAAGATATTCGAAAACGAGTTGACTGATAAAAAAGAGAGATTAATTTTTAAATTTGAAACTCCGGCCCCAACTGGTTCACACGAACAAAAACTGAAATTGATTACAACCTTGCAAACGACCATTCGCAATGCCCGCAAAAAGGGCTGGCAAGATCTTATTTTGACCCCATGCAACAACCGGGATACCGCAGCTTGCCTGCTGGTCCAATAAGTGACAAACTAATGACTCTCTCCAAACGAACCCCACACCGACCACATCAGATCGATCCCAGTACGGATGCATTTGCGCCCTGGCCGAAAAATCACCTGACAGAGCAGCCGCTTGACCGAAATCGTCTCTATGATTTCGATTTTCTGACTTTAGGATTAACCTTTATCCTCGTATTTTTGGGAATTATTACAATCTACAGTGCCACTTACAATCCTGAAGCCGGCAGTTTACTGACCGGCTACTGCCGCAGACAATGCACTTGGTTCGGCATTTCCCTGGTCATCGCTATCGGCCTTTTCATTTTCCACTACAACTTTCTTTATCAAATTGCTTACCCGCTCTACGGAATTTGCCTGCTCCTGCTGTTGGCTGTAGAAGTAGCAGGCATCCAGCACATGGGAGCTACGCGCTGGCTCTCAATCGGCAGTATGAATGTACAACCCTCAGAATTTGCCAAACTCGCGGTTATCCTCGCTCTAGCCCGCTATCTCAGTAATCGTCAGCTACCACCGCCCTATAACCTGAAAGAGTTGTTAACACCGGTTATTATTGTTGCCCTGCCCAGCATCTTAATTCTCAAACAACCCGATTTGGGCACTGCCATGCTCATTATTTTGATCTCGGGAGTGGTTATTTTTATTGCCGGCATCACCAGAGGAACAATCATTACAATCTCTATCATCGCTCTGACTACAGCTTTTGTCGGATGGCATTTCCTGCATGACTATCAACGTCAGCGAATTTTAACCTTTATCAACCCGGAAAATGATCCATTAGGATCAGGTTACCATATTGCTCAATCGAAGATTGCTATCGGGGCCGGCAAACTTTTCGGCAAAGGCTTTCTCAAAGGAACCCAAAACACCCTGCACTTTTTACCCGAACAGCATACCGATTTTATTTTTGCCGCGTATGCTGAACAATGGGGTTTTCTCGGAACTATGATCCTGCTGGTTCTCTATTTTGCCTTTCTTTTCCGGGCGTTAAATATCGTCATGGAAGCACGAGACAGCTTCGGCAGCTACCTGGCAAGCGGAATTGCGGCCATCTTTTTCTGGCAAGTCACCATCAACATCGGCATGGTTTCAGGGCTCTTGCCGGTGGTCGGTATTCCACTACCTCTTTTCAGTTATGGCGGCACCTCAATGCTGACCTCGATAGCTTTAATCAGTATCCTTTTAAACATCCATTATCGCAAAAAAGTATAAAGAGTATAATTTGACAAGCCAAAAGAGAGTTAGATTATGATTGCAGAAGTTCTAGCAACAGGTGATGAAATTCGCAGCGGCGCACTGGTCGACAGCAATTCCGCCTACATCGCGGAAAAAGTTGAGACACTGGGCATTAAAATTACCCGGCACAACTGTGTCGGGGATGATGAAAATGAACTTACGACAATTTTGCTGGAGTTGGCTGAGCGAGCCGACATTATCGTCGTCACCGGAGGACTAGGCCCGACCCTTGATGATTTGAGCCGGGAAGCCGCCGCCCTGGCGGCAGGAGTCTCTCTCGAGATTGATGCCAAAGTACTTAAAAAAATTGAGTCCTTTTTCGTTTCCAGACAAAAAATTATGTCTGATAACAATACCAAACAAGCCCTTTTTCCCCAAGGTGCGACAATCCTTGAAAACCCGATCGGCACCGCCCCGGGTTTCTCTTTAAAAATAGGACGGGGAACTTTTTTCTTTCTCCCCGGAGTACCGGCCGAGATGCGTAAAATGCTTAACCAAGAGGTTATCACACGCATCAGATTAAGCCTCAAAGAGAACTACCACTACAAAACCACGACCATATCCACGTTTGGCTTAGGAGAATCAGCCCTGGAAGAGAGGTTAAGTGAATTTTCGGCTCTGTTCCCCGGCATTAAACTCGGTTTTAGAGCCAGTTTTCCGGAAGTTCAGATCAAGCTTTACCAGAAAAACAGAGAGGAAAAGACGCTGGTCAAAGAACAGAAAGAGGCCACTACCTGGATCAAAGAAAAACTCGGAAATAAAATAGTCTCACTTACCGGCCAACCGATGGCAATCGTTGTCGGTGATCTCTTGATTCAACAAAAAGCGTCGCTGGCGGTCGCCGAAAGCTGCACCGGCGGCCTGATTGCCGACTGGCTGACTGATCGTCCGGGAAGTTCCGATTATCTTCTTCTAGGCGCCGTCACCTATGCCAACAACGCGAAAGAGAAGATCCTGGGAGTTGAGCATACGATCCTTGAAAAATTTGGCGCGGTTCATGAGGAAACCGCCAAAGCCATGGCTACCGGTGCTCAGAAACTTAGCGGTGCCACCTATGCCATCGCCACAACCGGCATCGCCGGCCCCGCCGGAGGTTCCCCTGAAAAACCGGTCGGCACCGTCTATCTCGGTCTGGCCGGGCCCTCAGGAAGCAAAAGCCGGCATTTCTTTTCCGCTTTCGGAAAACGCCGACTCAACAAAAAAATCTTTGCCACTCAAGCTCTTAATCTTTTGCGCCTGGAATTATTAAATATCCGGTAACTATTCAGCATAAGTAGAAAAGCTTCTAATTTTGATGGATTTCAGTGAATTCTGGGGACATAACCTGATTCTCCGAAGGAAATCGGGATTGTGTCCCCTGAATTTACGGGTTAGCTGAATAGTTACAATATCCGTTAAAAATCAAAGCCGAATTTATTTTGCTGGACATAGTTAACTCATCTTATATATAAGTGGGCAGCGAAAATAATACTAAAATTTTAAACTCAACCACATATCTAAGGAACACCATTAAATGCTGAAAGGATTTCAGAGAAAATATCTGCGGGGCCTGGCCCACGCTTACAAACCGGTGGTCTTGATTGGCCAGAAAGGGATTAGTGAAAGCTTATCAGAATCTTTCGAAGATGCCCTCAACAGCCATGAACTGATCAAAGTAAAATTCGTCGATTTCAAGGAGAAAGAACAGAAAAAAGAGTTGATCGAAGAGCTTGAAAAAACAGCTGCGTGTGAAATGGTCGGTATGACCGGTCATATCGCTATCTTTTTTCGTCAAAACAGGATCCCCGAAAAACGTAAAATATCTATACCAGAGGAGAAAAAGTAGAGCATGAGTGTGGAAGCTAATAAGATCATCTACTCGATGATGCGCGTCAGTAAACAATACGACAACAAACCGGTACTCAAAGATATCAGCCTCTCCTATTTCTACGGGGCAAAAATCGGGGTCTTAGGCCTTAATGGCTCCGGCAAATCGACCCTTTTAAGAATTTTAGCCGGAGTCGAGACTGAATTTAATGGTGAAACCACAATTGCCCCGGGACTTGAAGTCGGCCTGCTCGAACAGGAGCCGCAACTCGACAACTCTCTGACCGTGCGCCAGATTGTGGAACAGGGAGTCCAGGGTACGGTTGATCTTCTGGCTGAATACAACCAGATCAATGAACAGTTTGCCGAACCGATGTCAGATGACGAGATGGAAAAACTGATTGCACGACAAGGTGCAGTTCAGGAAAAACTTGACGCCACGGATGCCTGGGATCTTGATGCTCGTCTTGATATGGCTATGGAGGCGTTGCGCTGTCCTCCCGCCGACAGCCAAGTTGACATCCTCTCCGGCGGCGAACGCCGCCGGGTTGCCCTCTGCCGACTGTTGCTAAAAAAACCCGACATTCTCTTACTTGATGAACCCACCAACCACCTCGATGCCGAAACCGTAGCCTGGCTTGAGCAACATTTACAACGCTACGAGGGTACGGTTATCGCCGTCACCCATGACCGCTATTTTCTCGACAATGTTGCGGGTTGGATTCTTGAACTCGACCGCGGCCACGGCATCCCCTGGAAAGGCAACTACTCTTCCTGGCTTGAACAGAAAGAGAAACGACTCGCCCAGGAAGAGAAAGTGGAGTCTAACCGCCGTAAGACTTTACAGCATGAGTTAGAGTGGATTCGCATGACTCCCAAGGCGCGCCACAGCAAGTCAAAAGCTCGGATCAAAGCCTATGAGGAACTCCTTGGTAACGAGGGTGAAAAACGGGGTCGCGACCTTGAGATCTATATCCCGGCCGGCCCACGCCTGGGTAAAGTGGTGATTGAGAGCAGCGACTTGAGTAAAACCTTTGA
>JAYEMC010000481.1:0-7932 GCA_034717935.1 Pseudomonadota bacterium
TCCATGAAAATCTTGAGATCAAGGTCGGCAGTAAGCCTATAGCTCTGCAAGGTCAGCCCGGAGATTTCAATTTGACCCTGGCTGTCGATCCGCAAGGTGTCGATCAGGAAAAATGTATCGATTGCGGCGATTGTGTTGAAGTTTGTCCGGTGACCGTTCCTTATGAATTCAGCGATGGACTGGAAGTACGCAAAGCGGTCTATAAACTCTATCCTAAAATGGTCAAAGCCGGTTACCGGATTGATTTAGCTAACTGCACAAAATGTGGGGCTTGTGTGACCGCCTGTCCGACTCAGGCGATTGATCTTGAAGCCGCCGTTTTTGAAGAAGAGATTACGGCTGATGCGGTGCTCCTGACCCCCGGTTTCTCTCTGGTTGAGGGGGGGTTGAAGGGCGAATATGGTTTCGGTCGTTATAAAAATGTGGTCACCAGTCGGCAGTTAGAGCGGATGATCAGTTTTTCCGGTCCGAGTCAGGGAAAACCGGTATCTCCGGCCGATGGCACGACGCCGAAAAAAGTTGCCTTTATTCAATGTGTCGGTTCTCGTGATGTTTCATGCGACCGGGGTTACTGCTCTTCAGTCTGTTGTATGTATGCAACCAAACAGGCGATGTTTATCCGCGAAAGATGTCCTGAAACCGAGGTCGTGATCTACTATATGGATCTGCGGGGCATGGGTAAGGGTTATGAGAAATATTTTAACCAGGCCAAGGATGAGCATGCGATAGAGTACCGTCGTTCCATGGTTTCGACGGTTAAGGAAGATCCGAAAACGCGAAAACTCAATCTTGTTTACGACGATGGTCAGGGTTTTTCCGAAGATGCGGTCGATTTGGTGGTTTTATCTCTCGGGTTCGATGCCCCGAAAATTGATTTTGCCGCCGATCTTGGTCTGGAACTTGATGATTATGGTTTTTGCCGGACTGAAGAATTTACTCCGACCGTAACTTCGGTTCCCGGCCTCTTTGCCGCTGGAGCCTTTTGCGGGCCTAAAGATATCCCGGAAACGGTTATGGAAGCGGCGGCTGCCGCCGATGCCGTGGCCGTCTCTCTGGCTGTATCTGATTCTGAAACAAGTGATTTAGAGACGCAGGCCATGCAGCCCCAGATGGGCGATGTTTGGATTGAAGAGCCTAAGATCGGTGTTTTTCTCTGCTCTTGTGCCGGAACTATGGCCGATGAACTTGACTTGCCACGGCTTTGCAGTGAGCTAAAAGAACACTCATATGTTGCCTGTGCCGAGGTTGTCGATAACAGTTGTACGCCTCAAGGTCTGCTCGGTTTACGTAAGTTTATTGGCGAGCATGAACTTAACCGGATCGTTATTGGCGCCTGTTCGGTTCGCGATATGGAGCGTTCATTAGACGCTTTTGCTGATGAAATCGGTTTTAATCGTAACGCCTTTGTCGTCGCTAACCTGCGTGAGCAATGTTATTTTCCGCATCAAGGTGATCGTGAAGTCGTGCAAAATAAGGCCAAGGCTCTGCTGGCCGCAGCCTTGACTCAAGTTTTTCGTAATCTTCCGGCTCCGGTAGCCGAAGTTGCAGTTGAACCGCGGGCTTTGGTCGTGGGTGGAGGTGTAGCCGGCCTTAACGCATCCCTCTCGTTGGCGGCTCGGGGATATCAGGTGACGCTGGTTGAAAAAGAGGGAAGTTTAGGTGGGCGTTTACTTAAGGCTCATTACACCCTGGAAGGCTCACAACCAGCCGAACTTCTACAGCAGTTAATTCCGGAAGTCGAAACCGATGCCAATATTGAAATTCTTCTCGAAGCGCAAATTGTTGAACATCAGGGTCGAGTCGGAAATTATACGACGCTGGTGCGTGCTGGTGAAAATGAACATCAGGTAAAACATGGGGTACTCTTGCTCGCAACCGGGGGCAGTGAAGCAGACACCGATGAATATCTTAAAGGTCAGGATGAGAAAGTCTTGACTCAAAGTGAACTGGAAGAGCGTCTGGCGACTGTTCCGGAAAGCTTGAATGGTTGCCGAGAAGTGGTGATGATTCAATGTGTCGGTTCGCGGGAGTCCGGTAAACGAGAATATTGCAGCCGGGTCTGTTGTACCCACGCCTTGAAAAATGCTCTGCGCTTGAAAGAGATTGCTCCGGAGACTAAAATTACGGTGCTCTATCGTGATCTTCGCGCCTACGGTCTATTTGAAGATTACTATCGTCAGGCGCGGGAACTTGGGGTTCTCTTTTCAACTTATGAAGTTGAGCGTAAGCCCGAAGCTGCAATTTCAGGCTCAGATTTGACGCTTAAATATTACGATCAGGTTTTAAAGCAAGATATTACGTTAAATCCCGATCTTTTGATCTTGAGTACCGGGGTTGTGCCCGGAGATTTTACCGAACTGGCCGAGATTTTCTCACTGCCGCTTGATGATTACGGTTTTTTTGCTGAGGCCAACAGCAAAGCGGCACTGGTCGATTTTGTCGGCGAAGGCCGTTATCATTGCGGTTTGGCTTCAGCCCCTCTGCATATTAAAGAGACTTTAGTCCGTTCGCGGGCGGCCGCCTCAAGAGCCGCAACCGTTTTGGCGCGAAAACAGATTCCAGCCGATAAGAGTACGGTTATGGTCAGTACCCGGCTCTGTAGTGGTTGCGGGCTCTGTGTCGATGCCTGTCCTTATGGAGCAAGAGAGATAAGTCTCTCTTCAATGATCGCCGAAATCCATTATGAACTTTGTCACGGCTGCGGCAGTTGTGCCGCCGTATGCCCCAACGGCGCCACCCAGCAGATCGGTTTTGATAAAGGCCAAATGATGGCCGTTGCCAATGCGGTGATACGTTAGGTTGTTAAGTTAGAGCGGTGAAAATATGGAAAAGATAGAACTACCATTAGAAGAATTTACGGTTGCGCAAAAGCTTGGTCTGTTGGAGGCTATTTGGACTAACCTGGCTGACGACGAAGACCGATTTGAATCTCCGGCGTGGCATGAAGCAGTGATTGAAGACCGAAAAATGGCCTTAAAGGCTGGAAAAATTACTGTATCCGATTGGCAAGAGGCCAAAAATAGAATAAGAAAAAAAGTTTCATGCGGATAGAAATCCTTATAAATATAAAGTGCAGTTATAATAAGATTTTAAGGAAAGAAAAACATGTCTGACACAAAATTTGAACCAAGAATTGTCGGTTTTTTATGTCACTGGTGCACGTATACCGGAGCTGATTTGGCGGGAACCACACGGCAGCAGTATCCGGCGGGTATTCGGATTATCCATCTTATGTGTTCCGGGGCGATTGATGTTGTCTATGTGCTTAAATCTCTGCTCGATGGGGCCGATGGCGTTTTGATTGGCGGCTGTCACCCCGGTGATTGTCACTATCAGACCGGAAACCTTAAGGCGCGCCGGCGGATTGCTCTTTTGCGCTCGGTTATGGAGACCTTGGGACTAGATCAGGAACGGGTTTGGCTGCGTTGGATCAGTGCCAGTGAAGGCCGCCTTTTTGCCGAGACGATTCGTGAGTACGACGGAGCTCTGCAATCCCAAGGAAAAAACCCTTTGTCCGAAGAATGGGATCTTTAAATCGATTTCAAACCTCCGCAGGCGGGGTCATTTCTTGACTATGGCGTATCGAGATAATCGGACAAGTCAAAATGTTACCAACAGCCATTGTCAAGATGTGACCCCATTTGAGAGAGCGAAGCAAAGTTCGTCGCTATTTGCTATAGCTTTATAGTCGCTACCTAAATAGTTTCATTATTTACACGTTTGGAGAAAATTGATGAAAACGACAGTTATTGATCTGTCTTGTGACTCCTTTAATGGCGAGATCGAAGCCTTTTTGACCCGGCTGCTGGAGAGTGATCTGGTTGGCAGCCTTCTGGTGCCGAAAAAAACTACCGGCGGTGACAATTATGTCCATGCCCTGATCAAAAATCCGGCTCTGTTGGCGGATACCGATATCGGGGCTCCGGTTATGCCGGTTCAGGCGGCGCGGATTATTTCGAACCTGACATTCCGTGATCCGGGTGAGAAAATCGGCGTCGTGGTGCGTCCCTGTGAAGCCCGGGCTCTGGTTGAACTTACTAAATTTAAACAGATTACACGCGAATCCTTGCTCATTATTGCGGTTGACTGTCTTGGTACTTATGAGCCGAAAGATTTTTCCGCTCTCTGTAAAGCGGGCAAAACTCCGGCTCTCGATCTGCGTAAACAAGCGGTTGCCGGGGCTTGCAACCCGGATGATGCAGCTTCTTTCCGCTCATCCTGTGAAATTTGCACATATCCGGCCATAGATATCAGTGTCGTTGATATGATCGTCGGTCTCTGGGGAGTTGATACCGAAAAACAGCTCTACTTTGAGGCCGAAGACGAATTGGCTGCTACTTTAAGTGAAAAGAGTATCCTCGAATTCAACGATCAGGAAAATAGCAAACGACAAGAGATTATCGCCTCGGTTAAAGCTGAAAAGAGCAAGAGTTGCGATCTGGTTTTAGGTGATTTCAGCAGTAAGGTAAATTCGATCAAAGGAATCCAGGAACTCCTTTCGACCTGTATGCGTTGTCACAACTGTATGATCAATTGTCCGATCTGTTACTGTCGCGAATGTGTCTTCCGCTCTCCGACCTTTGAACATACCCCGGATCAGTATCTGGGCTGGGCTGAAGATAAGGGCGCCATCCGGATGCCGGCAAATACCGTAATGTTCCACCTGACCCGTTTAAACCATATGGTTATCTCTTGTATCGGTTGCGGGATGTGTGATACGGCTTGTCCCAATGATATTCCGGTGATGTCGCTGTTCCGTACGGTCGGCGGCAATGCGCAGAAGATGATGGAATATGTGCCCGGCCACAGCTATGATGAGCCTGCCCCGGCGACCACATTTCAGGATACTGAACTGGTCACTGAAGCCGGTATGAGTGGCCATTAAAAAATAACTTATATAATTGAAGTTTGAAAACGTTTTTTCCGCAGGAGGAAGCTTGCAATGAGTGAGGCGAAAAGAGAGATCAGGGTAGCAACTGGTGACCAGGCTATTCTGCCTGAAGGCACACAACTGGTGCCGATCTATATTATGGGGAAACAGTATCAGGTTCCCGAAACCATGACTATTCAGAAAGCGGTCGAATTTGCCGGTTATCAGTTTATTCGGTCATGCGGTTGTCGTGGTGGTATCTGCGGTGCCTGTCCGACTATTTATCGGGTTGCCGGTGATTATCATCTGCATTTCTGTCTCGCCTGTCAGACGGTTGTGCAGAAGGATATGTATCTGACCCAAATGCCGTTTTTCCCGGCTAATCGGGCTGCGTATGAGATCGAAGAGGTCGATGCTTCCGCCGAAACCATTATGAAACTCTATCCCGAAGTGATGAAATGTGTTGCCTGTAACACCTGCACCAAATCCTGTCCGATGGACATTGAGGTTATGGAGTATGTTAATGCGGCGATGCGCGGTGATATTGCCAAGGCGGCCCGTCTCTCGTTTGATTGTATTCAGTGCGGTCTCTGCTCTTCGCGTTGTCCGGCCCAGATTCAACATTTTCACCTGGCTCAGTTGTGTCGCCGTGTACATGCCAAATATCAGGTTCCCCAGGCTGAACATCTCAAACCCCGGGTTGCTGCTATCAATGATGGCAGGTTTGTCGATATGTTGAAGGATCTAGTTGGCGATAGTGAGGAAACTTTACGTGAACTCTATGTTGCCCGTGAATCGGAACCGCAAAAAAGTGAAGGTTGGCAGCCGGAAGATAAACAGTTTCTTTAAAATTAACCATAAATAACATTTGCATTAATAAAGAATTATAGAGGTTGAATCATGGGTTATACACCTGAAATGCTGGATTTGATCAAAAAGGTCGAAGCCAGCCGTCCGGAGCGGCTCGAACGGAGCAAAAAAGGGCTCGATTTTGAACCTTTGACCTTATCCGGTCGTGAAGAGGTTCTCAATAAATTTCACCCCGATTATAAGGCCGATGGTCGCCGTGATGTTAAAGTCGGTCCGAGCAAAGGCGAAAACTATCCTGATAGATTTGCAGATGTACTGGAATCAAAAGCCCGGCTTCTGGTCTCAGGGGCCGAACTTGATAAATTAACGGAATATGAAACCGACGTTCTGGTTATCGGCGGCGGCGGTGCTGGCACTGCGGCGGCGTTGATGGCTCAGGAACAGGGTTGTAAAGTTATTCTGGCGACCAAACTGCGGCATGGTGATGCTAATACGGTAATGGCTGAGGGCGGTATCCAGGGGGCGACCCAGGAGGTTGATTCCCCGTATTACCACTATCTTGATGTTATCGGTGGCGGTCACTTTACTAATACTCCTGAGCTGGTTGCGGCGTTGACTAATGATGCGCCTCTGGTTATCGAATGGCTTGAACGTCTGGGTCTGATGTTTGATAAAGATCCTGATGGCCGCCTGCGGGTACGGCATGGTGGTGGAACCTGTCGCAAACGGATGCACTCCTCCGGTGATATGACCGGTTCGGCGATTATGCGGGTTCTGCGCGATGAGTCGCGTAACCGATCTGCCGATATTAACGTTTTAGAGTTCTCTTCAGCCGTCGAGATCCTCAAAGATAGTCAGGGTCGGGCCGCCGGTGCGCTCTTCTATAATATGGAGACCGAAGAATATTTTGTCATCAAGGCGAAATCTACGGTAATGGCGACTGGTGGCTATGGTCGCCTCCATATTCAGGGTTTTGCTACAACTAACCATTATGGAGCGACAGCAGATGGCCTGGTGATGGGTTATCGGGCCGGGGTGCCTCTGGCGTTTATGCACTCAACTCAATATCATCCGACCGGTGTCGCTTTTCCGGAACAAAATATCGGTCTCCTGATTACCGAAAAAGTGCGGGGCTTAGGTGCTAACCTACTCAATATCGATGCCGAACAGTTTGTTTTCGAACGTGAACCCCGTGATGTTGAATCAGCCTGTATTATTCGCGAATGTATGGAGCGGGGCAATGGGATAGTTACGGCTACCGGCCGCGTCGGAGTCTGGCTTGATTCACCGATGATTGAGGTTCTGGAAGGCCCGGGAGCCGTCAAACGTGAACTTCCGGCCAAACATATTCAGTTTATGCGTTATGGGATTGATATCAGCAAAGTGCCGATGCTGGTCTATCCGACCCTGCATTATCAAAATGGCGGCTTAACGATTGCTGATGACAGCGCCACAAACGTTCCCGGACTCTTTGCCGCCGGTGAAACTACTGGTGGAGTTCACGGTGAGAACCGCTTGATGGGTAACTCGCTGCTCGATATTACAGTTTTCGGCCGTCGCGCTGGAACTAATGCCGCCACTTACGCCAAAAGTTATGACGGAGAAGTTGGCGATGTCAATATGGATCATGTCGATGCTTACCATAAAGAGATGGCTGAGGCCGGAGTTGATACCGACCGAGTCGCGCCGTTGGTACTGCCCAACTATACCCGTGAAGAGATTATGGAAAAACAGCTGACAACTAATTATCAAGGCGGCTTAAGAGCTTAATTGCGTCGTAAAAAAGTTCCGATATCCTGCGATGATGGGGTTTTCCAGACGCTCGACATACTGTATGTATGGTCTCGCGCCTGGAAAACCCCATCATCTTGTTTATCGAAATTTTTACTTAGCCATCCCGTTATTTTTTTTATGCCCCGCAGGAAGTGCCATTGGGGTGTGAGTTTATAAGAGCTTAATTCAGTTTTTTGTAAAACAATCAGGGGGAATGATGAAAATACACGAGTATCAGGCCAAGGCGCTCTTGAAAGAATCCGGTGTCCAGGTGCCTAAAGGGGTTTCGGTCTTTGACCTTGATCAGGTCGAAGAGGTAGTCAGTGAATTGGGCGGGGGCACGGTTGTGGTTAAAGCTCAGATTCACGCCGGCGGTCGCGGAAAAGGCGGCGGCGTCAAGGTGGTTAACGGTCTTGATGAAGCCCAAAAAATTGCTGGTGAAATTTTAGGCATGCAGCTGATTACCCATCAGACCGGTC